>DAOWHF010000070.1:0-6731 GCA_030641565.1 Methylomarinum sp. | reverse complement strand
CATCGTTACAAGCATTAGGCGCTAAAGTATCAGGAAGTGTTTCTGCTAAAACAGACTATGTTGTTGCTGGTGAAGCAGCGGGGTCTAAACTCACCAAAGCTCAAGAACTAAACATCCCGGTTATTGATGAAAATGAATTAATTGCTTTATTAGATTCGTTTAGCTAAGAAATAATACAAAGCAATATTTAGGTCATCATATTGTAGGAGCGGACGCTCCTACAATATGCGATATTAATAAGGTGATTTAGTCAGATAACCATTTGCGCTGACGGGAATAGTCTCAGGTAAGATAATCTCCCCCAACTCAGCCATAGCTTTTTTGTAAACCTTACGTTTAAAGTAGATAACATCTTTTAACGGATACCAGTAATCTACCCATCGCCAACCATCAAACTCTTGTTTTTCACCACAATCAAAGCGGACTTTAGTCTCATCCCCAACCAGGCGTAAAATATACCAGATCTGCTTCTGTCCAACACACAGAGGCAAAGACTTTTTTCTGATGTATTTTTCTGGCAGCTTGTAACGCAACCAGTAACGTGTACGACCAAGTAACTGAACATGTTCAGCCATTAAACCAGTTTCTTCCCACAATTCACGATACATCGCTGCTTCAGGGTCTTCATTACAATCAATCCCGCCTTGCGGAAACTGCCACGAATTAACACCTTTTCGTTTTGCCCAAAACACACGACCCTCATCATTGCAAAGGATAATGCCGACATTCGGTCGGTATCCTTTAGAGTCTATCATTTAAAAACCTGTTATTTGCATCCCCATTCTTTTAAATGTTATCAGACAAAGCAATATATTAACCCAGCAAGAACTCTTAAAGTCTAGACACCACCTTATTAGACAGATCTAAACAAACCTACGCTTAATATTTGGATTAAATACTACAAATTCAGCTATTTTGTGTATAGCCAATTGTCTAAATGTTAAAATAAAAAAATAAGTCAGTATTAAAATTAATATCATCATTGTTCCATAAAACTTCTACTGACGCTATAACACTTTAACTTTAATATATACTCAAACAGGATTTAACCGTGAGTTTAGCCATTTTTGATTTAGACAACACCCTCATTTCTGATGACAGCGATTATTTATGGGGACAGTTTCTTGTTGACCAAGGCATCGTCGACAAGGATCTATATGAAGAAGCCAATATCAAGTTTTATGAAGACTACAAACAAGGTGAATTAGATATTGTTGAATTTTTAGACTTCTCTCTTGCACCTTTAGCAAAAAATGATCCAGAACAACTATTTAAATGGCGAGAGCAATTTATTGAACAAATCATTAAACCAATTCAACTTAAGCCTGCTATCCGCCTGGTTAATAAACATCGATTTAAAGGTGATACGGTGATGGTCATTACAGCAACCAATCGATTTGTCACTGAACCTATCGCCAAGTTATTTGGTATCGACATCTTACTTGCGACAACCCCAGAAGTTGTTGATGGACGCTATACTGGAAAATTTGAAGGTACCCCCTGCTTCCAGGAAGGCAAAGTAACACTATTAAACGAATGGTTAGAAAATTCATCAGAAACATTAGAAAACAGTTCATTTTATAGTGACTCTCATAATGACTTGTCTTTATTAAAGCTTGTTGATAATCCCGTTGCCGTAGACCCTGATGATCAACTGCGTGATTATGCAGAACAAGAAGGCTGGGCCATTATGAGTTTGCGCGGTTAAAAACAATCTTTAAATTTCAGTAATCCAAAATTTAGGCAAAAAAAAGGGTGTTTATTCATAAACACCCTTCTCCTCAGAATCACATACTCCTCAGGGAGTACAAAACTCAATTATTTTTTAACACTATCAGCAATTTTGTTAAATTCTTCAACGCGTGCTTTTCCTGTATTAACCAAATCTAAGCCAGTATCTACGATTATTTTAACTAAGCCTGGTGTTCTATAAACAATCAGCCCCAAATATGAGACGATTGAAACGGCAATCACTGCACCAATAATTCCACCAAGGCCAACAAGACTAAAAATCTTAATGATTAATACAACCAAGTCCAACGGAACTAAAATCATTGCTCCAAAATAAGCCAAGACCATAAATGTAAAAAGCACAAAAATAACAAATTGAAACAGTCTTACCAGAGCAACATTAACTTTATTCATAATATGTGAATTCCTGAAAATAATATTAAAGGTTCCGCTTAAACCTACCCAGTTCAAACACAGCCTTCCCTAAAAACGAATCTGAATCCCGAGATTATATCTTAATTTCAGGGATAATTTAACTTTTATAACGATTGCTATCATCCTGCTTGCACAGCTAAAAACAATCGACAATAGTAAATCAGGATGCCTCATCCACTTCATTATTAAGAAATAAAGGATGTAAAAAAACACCTGCAACAAAGCCACCCAAATGCGCCCACCAAGCAACTTCGGCTGTTACGGCATCAAACATCATTGCAGTTGTTGCATTTTGAATTTGAATAATGACCCAAAAGCCTAAAAATGCAATAGCGGGTAATTCAAAAAAAATCGGTAAAAGAAACAAGGGAAACCAAATAACAATCCTGGCATAAGGGTACATTAAAAAATATGCGCCTAAAACCCCTGCAATTGCGCCTGAAGCCCCTACAACAGGGATCGCCATTGTTGGGTCAAAATACCATTGCACAAAGGTTGCAATTAAACCGCATGATAAATAGAACGCCAGAAAGCGACCATGACCCATTCTATCTTCAATACTATTAGCAAAAATCCAGATAAACCACATATTTATAATGATATGCAACCAACCACCATGTAAAAACAAGCTACTTAAAAAAGAAAAGTAGCCGTCAAATGGTAGCCCAAATGCAGCTGACCACTCGGGATTTGAATACCGAATAGGTACCATGCCATATAAATAGATCAGTTGGCGTTGCAACTCATCAGGCATCATTTTCATTGAAAGAAAAATACCTATACAAATCCCCATAATAATCCAACTGACATAGGGGGTAGTCTTACACAATATATTATCTCTAATTGGAATCATTCTAGGCCATTTGGAAGTAATAGGACAATAGTGGCTGTTCCCGAAGCATTTCTAGCTAGCTCCCGCAAACTTATAAATCGGCATAAGCTTTACGAATTTTCAAGAACTGTTCAATATTCTGCACAAATAATTCAATCAACTGAGGGTCAAAAAAATAACCTGCTTTATCTTGCATAAAATTGACAGCATCATCAATAGACCATGCTTTTTTATAAGGTCGCTCTGTTGTTAATGCATCAAACACATCAGCAATAGCGATAATTCTGCCCTCAATAGGAATAGACTCCCCATTCAATTGATTAGGATAACCACTGCCATCCCATTTTTCATGGTGCGATAAGGCAATACTTGCTGCCATTTGTACCAATAAAGAAGGATGATCACCTAATAGCTTAGCACCTAACTTAGTATGCCCTTCCATCACTTTCCGTTCTTCATCATCTAAGACCCCTTTTTTTAACAAAATCGAATCAGGGATACCAATCTTGCCAATGTCATGCATAGGTGCGGCTTTTTCTATCATATAATACAGTTCTGCAGGCAAGCCTAACTTTTTACCTAATAACCGAGCATATTTACCCACCCGCACAAGATGTTGCCCCGTTTCATTATCGCGAATTTCACCTGCTAAAGCCAGACGATGAATCAGACTTTCAGTTGCATCCCCTAAATCACGTGTTCTTGACTCAACCTGTTTTTCCAACGCCTCATTTAAATGTTTTTGTAATTTATATGATTGTTTTACTTTAAGCAAATTGCGCGACCTCAATTTAACCTCACACAAATCAAATGGCTTATGAACAAAATCATTAGCACCAGAATCCAACGCCTTATTACAGGTATAGGAATTCATATTTTCTGTCAGAATAATAACAGGAAGCTCATCAGCGCAGTAAATTTTACGAACCTGATCCATTACCTGAAAACCATTAAGGTGAGGCATTTCAATATCTAAAAGTAATAAATCGAATTCCTGTTGTTGCAATTCTATAATGACTTTTCTTGGATCAGTCACAGCTCTGGCTGTAACGTTAAGTTCCGTTTCCAACAAATTACTTAAAATCATTACATTAGTGATAGAATCATCACAAATTAAGACTCTTTGAGTTTCTCTCTTAGGCATGATATAAACACCTCCTAAACTAAACAAAGTACAATCAACAAATATACTCCGATATATCCTGAATTGATACTATGTAAAGGTATAGAAATATAGGCATTTACTAATATTATTCTCCCAGCCACTTTAACAACCGTCGCAAGCATTCCCCCCCCAAAAAAAAACCAGCTGAGCTCCCCTTAAAGATACTCTCAGAAAAACCAGGCTACCCAGACTCTCCAAATAATACTCGTTCTTTATGAAAATACTGCTAATAACCCCACCTATGACTCAGCTGAATACCCCCTATCCAGCAACAGCATACTTAACAGGTTTTCTCAGGCAACAAGGTTATTCCGTCGCCCAAAGAGATTTGGCCATAGAATTATTTTTATCATTACTCACAAAACAAGGCTTAGATAGAATTTATCAAACGGTTGAAGATAATTATGCCAATTTTGATGATGATGAATTGCCCGATGCAATTTACCATTTTTTAGCCCACTACCCCACTTACCAAAAATGTATTGAGCCCACGGTTAAATTTCTGCAAGGTAAAAATCCATCACTGGCTTTACGCATTGCCTCGCGCACCTTTTTACCTGAAGGCCCTCAATTTGAAAGTCTCTACCAAATGGAGGAAATGTCTGGTGATGTGTTACAACAGGCTTTTGGTAACTTAGGCGTTCAGGACAAAGCAAAATACCTAGCCACTTTGTTTATTGATGATGTTTCTGCTGTTATTAAACAAGGGGTAGACCCTCACTTTGAAGTCTCCCGTTATGGTGAACGATTAGCCGCATCCAACCCTTCCTTTGACGACCTTTATAAGCAACTACAACAGCCCGCTATCTACACCGACGAAATTATTTTTTCATTAGTCGCTGTATATATCAGCCAAGAACAACCCAGCATTGTTGGGCTGACCATCCCCTTCCCTGGCAATATGCTAGGGGCATTAAAAATAGCCCGGTGCTGTAAGCAAATCAACCCTAAAATCAAAATCATTTTAGGTGGCGGCTTTGTCAACACAGAACTACGCTCTCTAAAAGACCCGCGTATCTTTGAGTTTGTCGACTTCATCACTGTAGACGATGGTGAAAGACCGCTTTTATCCTTACTTGAGCATCTTAATCATCAACGGCCTATTGAAGACTTATTTCGCACTTACCATGTGAAAGAGAATAAGGTTATCTACACTAACAACCCCACATTACACGACATTCCTCATAAAGACACAGGCACACCCAGTTATGAAGGGATACCTTTAGATAGCTATTTATCACTCTGTGAAATGCTTAACCCCATGCACCGTATTTGGAGTGATGGTCGCTGGAACAAACTCACCATTGCCCATGGTTGTTATTGGTCACAATGTAGTTTTTGTGATATTAACCTTAACTATATTGGTCAATATGACGATGCCGGCGCTGAAATTATTGTTAACCGCATTGAAACATTAATCGCAGAAACCGGCGAAACAGGCTTTCATTTTGTTGATGAAGCCGCGCCACCCAAAGTTCTATTTGCCATGGCAGAAAAACTGATTGAACGAGATATTGTCATCAGCTGGTGGGGAAATATCCGTTTTGAAAAAACATTCAGCGCAGAAAAATGCCAACTATTAGCTGATTCAGGCTGTATTGCCATTAGTGGTGGACTCGAAGTTGCTTCAGATCGTTTACTCAAACTCATGAAGAAAGGTGTCACTGTTGAACAAGTAGCCCGCGTCACCAAAAATTTTGCCGATGCCGGCATTTTGGTACACGCTTATTTAATGTATGGATTTCCTAGTCAAACAGAACAAGAAACTGTCGATTCTTTAGAACGCGTTCGACAACTCATGCTTAACGGCTGTATAGACTCTGCCTATTGGCATCGTTTTGCAGCCACCATACACAGCCCGATAGGTTTGCACCCCGAACAATACCAGATAAAATTAATCCCTAATGGTGATATTCAGTTTGCAGAAAATGATATTGATTACCACGACCCCGTCAATACAAATCATAATATGTTAGGTGTAGGATTAAAAAAAGCTCTCTATAATTACATGCACGGCATGGGATTTGACTACCCCATGGATTTTTGGTTTGAACAAGCCGTCACCGAACCCAATATTCCAGTTAATTTTATTGAACAGGCACTCAATCAACAATGAACAATCAAGCATTTAAATTTGACCAAATTCATATAGAAGTTGCTCGCAATGCCTCTGATGACTTTAATCTGTTCCATGACAAACACAAATGGTTACAGATAAATCATAACCCCTTTAAAGGGCCTATTGTGCTTGGTTATCAGCTAAATACTTTAATTGAATACCAAATGCGCTTATATAGAAAGGCGCATCGTGAAAATCAAATTATTTCAGAAAATAATTTACGCTACAGTAATTATCAAATTACCTTTGTTAATGCCCTCAAGCCAGCAACGCCATTTCAGCTAGACATAAAAAAAACCTTAATAAAGACCATCCCTACTTTAACGCTGGGAAATCGTATTTCCGTAAAAGCAGAAGGCAAAACCATTTTATTGGGTTTTAAAAAAGAAACTCAAGGCCCTTTGTTCTTAGCTGATGTTAAATTTAACAAATTGCCAAACCTTAATGTT
>DAOWHF010000232.1:0-3767 GCA_030641565.1 Methylomarinum sp. | reverse complement strand
TGATGTCCGCTCTATACATCATCTATCAACAAAACCTACTATTTGGTTAGTTGAATCAATTGATAAATGTAGCCTTGATGCAGCAAAGCGGAATCAAGGACTCAAAGTGCAAACCCTTGATTTTACTTCTTGGTTACATCAAGGCTACTAAAAACTAGCCTTCTAACTCATCCAAAAACTTCTCAGCATCTAACGCAGCCATACAACCAGCACCGGCAGAAGTAATTGCCTGTTTGTAATGCGAGTCCATCACATCACCTGCTGCAAATACACCTTTTACACTGGTTGCGGTTGCATTGCCATTTATACCACTATTGACTTTAATATAGCCGTGTTCCATATCCAGTTGACCATCAAAAATGCCTGTATTAGGGGTATGGCCAATGGCTATAAATACACCGTGAACATCCAGTTCTTCGGTTGAATCATCTTGAGTGCTTTTAATACGAAGACCGGTAACACCCATGTCATCGCCTAATACTTCATCTAAAGTAGTATTCCATTTAATAACGACATTACCGTTTTTAGATTTTTCAATTAACTTATCCGCTAAAATCTTTTCAGAACGAAATTTGTCTCGACGATGGATGACGGTAACTTCTGAGGCAATGTGAGATAAATAAAGCGCTTCTTCAACCGCAGTATTCCCCCCGCCGACAACAGCGACTGGTTTGTTACGATAGAAAAAACCATCGCAAGTTGCACAGGCTGATACGCCTTTACCTTTAAAAGCTTCTTCTGACTCCATGCCTAAATACATAGCTGAAGCGCCTGTCGCTATGATTAAAGCATCACAAGTATAAGTAGACGAATCACCTGTCAGTACAAAAGGGCGAGCTGATAAGTCAGTGGTATGAATATGGTCAAAAATAATTTCAGTATTAAAACGTTCGGCATGTAAACGCATGCGTTCCATTAAATCAGGTCCTTGAAGTCCTTCAACATCCCCTGGCCAGTTATCAACCTCAGTTGTTGTGGTTAATTGTCCGCCTTGCTGCATACCTGTAATCATCACTGGGTTTAAGTTAGCTCTAGCAGCATAGACTGCTGCAGTATATCCAGCGGGTCCTGATCCAAGAATCAAAAGTTTGCAGTGTTTTGTTTCACTCATTAAAAGTTCTCCTTCAAGGATTTGTAATATTTTAAGCTGTATCTGTGGCTTCAATACGACTTGTAGGGTAATGAAGTAACGGATTTAGGTTTTGATTATACGTTAGTTTTATTGATAGTTGAAAAAACTATAAAGGCTAAGCAGGGCTTATAAATAACCGCTTAAACATTTCATGTGAAAACTATCATTATTAATCTATAATTATGTTTTACCAGATTTTTTATGTAGGAATTATGTCAGCAGTTATTGAAGAAAAGACAGTTCGTGGATTGCGTGAGATTGCGTTATTAGGCTTTCTGACAGTCGCCTTGTTTTTGTTAATTGCGCTGGTTACTTTTAGTAATGAAGATGCAGGTTGGACTCATAGTGGCTCTATGAACTCTATTAATAATGCCTGTGGCATGGCAGGTGCTTGGGTCGCTGATTTTGCATTAAGCATTTTTGGTTTAATGGCTTATTTATTTCCGGCAATGATTTTATGGCTAGGTTATCTTATTTATACCAAAGCTGATAAGCCGCGAGGTAAGTTTATTATTTTTATTCGCTGGCTAGGGTTTATAGTTACACTTGTTGCGGGTAGTGCTATTTTTTCCTTACATGTTTTAAGAATGAGTGTTGAGTTGCCAGGCCGCACTGGCGGCGTACTTGGGCAAGAGGTAGGGGATGCTTTATTAGTCGTTTTAGGAAACTCCGGTGCTACTTTATTGGTATTGGCATTTTTTTTAGCGGGAATAACACTTTTTACCGGATTGTCATGGGTTTCCTTGCTCGATTTTGTAGGTAAATATACTCTAACTGCCTGTAGTAAGATTTATCAGTGGGTGTTATCTCTCTATGATGCTTATAGAGATCAGCAGGCAATGGAGTCAAAAGTTAAAAAAGAAAAGCCTCAACGAGTTGATGCTCCTAAGGCTTTAAAAAAAGAAAAATCAAAAATTGCACCTGTTATCAATATCATTGAAAAGAGTAAAAAAGCGGTTAAAGAAAAGCAGATAGACTTGTTTGAGAAACCGTTTGATATGGATGCATATGAAGGACAGTTACCCCCTTTAGAATTACTTGATAAGCGAATAGTTAAAGTAAAAGGCTATTCAGAAACTGATTTAGAAGAAATCTCACGTCGTGTAGAGGATGTATTACAGGACTTTAATTTGGTTGTAGAAGTTGTCGCTGTACACCCTGGGCCTGTTATTACACGTTTTGAATTAAATTTAGCTGCGGGTATAAAAGTAAGTCGAATCAGTGGCTTATCTAAAGATATTGCGCGAGGCTTGTCGGTTACCAGTGTGCGCATTGTTGAGGTAATTCAAGGTAAGTCAGTGATAGGTTTGGAAATTCCTAATCAAGAGCGAGAAATGGTGTCTTTAAGAGATTTGATTGACACAAAAGATTTTGATAAGGCTAAATCAAAATTAACATTTGCTATGGGTAAAGATATTGCAGGTGAGCCAGTTGTGGCCGACCTTGGAAAAATGCCTCATGCTTTGGTTGCCGGTACCACAGGTTCAGGTAAATCAGTGGCAATTAACACCATGATTTTGAGTTTGCTTTATAAAGCAACACCAGAAGAGGTGCGTATGATAATGATAGATCCCAAAATGTTGGAGCTATCTGTCTATGAAGGTATTCCTCATCTATTAACACCAGTAGTAACGGATATGAAGGATGCTCAAAATGCATTGCGCTGGGCTGTTGCAGAAATGGAAAGACGTTATAAGTTAATGTCTAAAGTGGGGGTGCGTAATTTAGCGGGGTTTAATCAGTTAATTAAAGCGGCAGAAGAGAAGGGTGAGCCGATTCGAGACCCTTTATTTCAATTAACAGAGCCTTTGGAAGAGGGTGAGTCATTCCCTGTATTAACCGCATTACCCAGTATTGTTATTGTCATTGATGAATTAGCAGATATGATGATGATTGTCGGAAAAAAAGTTGAAGAGTTGATTGCCCGTTTAGCGCAGAAAGCAAGGGCGGCAGGGGTACATTTAGTGTTGGCGACACAGCGTCCTTCGGTTGATGTATTAACAGGATTAATTAAAGCCAATGTGCCAACGCGTATTTCTTTTCAAGTATCTTCTCGGATTGATTCAAGAACTATTCTTGATCAAGGGGGGGCGGAAGCCTTGCTAGGAAATGGTGATATGCTGTTTTTACCTTCAGGAACCAGTATTCCTATAAGAGCGCATGGTGCTTTTGTTGATGATCATGAAGTACACAAGGTAGTAGAGTTCCTTAAGCAAACAGCACCGACAAATTATTTAGAAGAAATAACCCAGGAACGCTCTGATATGGGTGAAACAATAGCAGAAGGCGGTGGCGACTCTGAAATGGATGCTTTGTATGATGAAGCGGTTATGTTTGTGACAGAATCTAGAAAAGCCTCAATATCCAGTGTGCAAAGACGTTTTAAAGTGGGCTATAACCGGGCTGCCAGAATGATAGAAGATATGGAGGCGGCGGGTGTAGTTAGCGCACCAGAAGGTAATGGTTCAAGACAAGTTTTAGCACCACCTGCACCAAAGGATTAAAATGAGTGTTACTATTATAGGTTTAATTGTTGTTCTGTTTATCTCAACTTTTCTCGGATAGGTCCTTAGTTATGCGAAAAAATCTGAAATGCCGATTAAAGTCATGTTGTTTGTGCTTTATTTCTGGATTT
>DAOWHF010000186.1:0-8739 GCA_030641565.1 Methylomarinum sp. | reverse complement strand
GGCGAGGGATTATTTGCAGGAGGCTTGATCAAACTTTACTCATAAATTATGTTTTGATTTCTACTGCCAACTTAAAAAAATAGCAACAAGCTATCAAATATCCACTGGCTCAAAACAGCCCAAACTGTGAAAGCGCGAGTACGACGAGACTGATGGTAAAATTAAGTACTTTTATCGCCAATTTGATAATTTTGAATGCTTGATAATTACATTATCCAGATACACTTAACAATTGCCTGCTTATCTTGCTAGTGTTTATCAATGGTTCCGACAGAATTCAAGAAATGACTCGATAGGCATTGGTTTAGCAATTAAATATCCTTGAGCAATATCACAGCCTAGTGCTTTTAACTTGTCCCATATTTCCTGTGTTTCTACACCTTCTGCAACCGTATGCATTTTGAACTCTTTCGCTAAAAGAATACATATCCTTGCAATAGCGACTGCTTCATCATCTTTTTCCATACGCCGGACAAAATGCTGATCTATTTTAAGCTCAGAGAAAGGGGATTGATAAAGCTTTTTTAATGATGAGTCACCTGTACCAAAATCATCAATAGAGAGTAAAAAACCTTTCATTCGTAATCGGTTAAAAATATCAAGTGATGCTGATGTATCAGTCAGTATTTCAGACTCCGTTAATTCCAAGGTAAATGCTTCAGGTGCTATATTATGACTGCTTAAAAGTGTTCCTAACTTTTCTGGCAAGGCCAGGTCGTTAATATTTTGTGCAGACAAATTTATCGACAGATTAGTATCTATTCCTGCTGATTTGAATTGTTGGTAGGCTTTAATAGATTCTAAAATGACGGTCTCAGTCAGCTCTCCCATCAACTGGTGATGTTCAGCTAAAGGAATAAATTGATCAGGGAACACCAGACCGCGAACAGGATGTTGCCAACGGACTAAAACTTCTGCTCCAGATAATTTGTCATCATCGAAACAGACTTGTGGTTGAAAATAAACGATTAGCTCATTTTTTTCTAGTGCCTGTTTTAGCTCGTTAACTGAAATATCATTATCAGGTTGAATAACTTGAATGTCTGGTATTTGCTTTAAAGTAGGGGGTAAATCACATTGCTTGTGTACTTCCGTCAGTACATCAATAAACTCTTCGGTATCTATTGGTTTACTGAGTATTTTTGCTACTCGTAATTGTTTTGATTCTGCAAGCTGTTTTGCTGAGTGAAGCACACGCTCATCAAAACCACTGATAAGAATAAAGGTAGGACTAAAGCATTTATCAACCAAGTCACGCATGACTTCAATACCATCCTTTTCAGGCATATTCAAATCCAGTACCACAAGGTCATTATCCGTAATGGGGGCTAATAAAAACTGTTCCCCTGACGAAAAGGCTACGCTGTTAAAGCCAGCCACATCAGTCATTGCTTGCATGAGTTCAAGATAACTCTCGTCGTCATCAACAAGATAAACAATACTACGATTGGGTATTGTTAATGGCCCAACTTTTTGAATGGCTTTTGCAATACTTTCTTCATACCCTGCGACATAAGATGATATTCGTTGGTCAGTACCCTCAATATGTTCAATAAACCAATCTTTTAAAAAAGCAACAAAATCAGCCGATGATTGTTGTCCTGCTTCCACCAGAAGAAGTTGCTGTTTAATCTGCTTAATAAGCTGTTTGTGGATCGCGAAGTGATTTTCACAATAAGGGTAAGCTGAAGCTGCCATGATGGCTTCTTCACGTTTAAAATGCGACTCTGTATAGCTTACAAGTTCAGATACCAGGCGGTATAAATGAGTGCTGTCATGTTGCTTTTTACTGAGTGAATAAGCCTCATTAAAAAGTTGAAACATCATTTTATGATCATCATCGATATCATTAACACCGACACTTAAATCTTTAGTCCAGTGCCAATGTTTATCTTTTTCTAAATTATTAGCCATTATTACTCACTTTTTGGCAAAATAAAGCCATCCAATAATAAACGAATACGCGTTAATAATTCATAACTATCATAAGGTTTGTACAACATATTCTCCTTTAACTCAGAGTTTTTTAAAATGTTATGGCGTTCACCGCTAAAGCCACTGGTCAGTTGTATCTTGATTTTAGGGTAGGATTCTAATATCTTTTGAGCCATTTGATAGCCATCCATATTGGGCATGATAACATCACTTAAAACAAGGTCAATAGCTTGGGTGGGGAGAATATCAAGCGCTTCTTTTCCATCACTTGCTGTTAATACTTTATAACCAGCATCTAACAAAATTTGTCTGGCCAATTCGCGTAATGCAGGTTCATCATCTACCACTAAAATAGTTTCATGCCCTAATAACTGAAGCTCTACCTTGGTTCCCCTCCTTTTTTGAATATCCTCGTTATTTTGATAATAACGAGGAAAGTAAAGACTAAACTGTGTTCCTACTCCAACTTGGGAGTAGATATTAATTGCACCACCAGCACGTTCCATAAACCCAAAGACCTGACTTAAGCCAAGACCATTACCCGCTTCTCCTTTAGTACTAAAAAAAGGATCAAATATTTTATCTCTTATAGCCTCATCTATCCCTGTTCCGGTATCTGCAACAGTCAGTTTAATGTAATCATTAGGCGCTAGATTAAGATATTTGGCTTCTTTTTCAGCGAGATGAAGATTGTGGGTTGTAATGGTTAACGAACCACCTTCAGGCATTGCATATTTAGCATTAATAGCCATATTCAGAATAGCATCTTCCAGCTCACCCACATCTAGCCATACCGACCAATTTTCCTTATTTAAATCAAAAGAAAGCTTAATAACAGGGGTGAGTGCCTTAGCCAGAATATCATGAAAACTTTCGAGTGCCTGGTTCATATTACAGGATTCTGCATGACTACTCTCGGGCCTGGAAAAGTTAAGCATTTTTTTAGTGAGTTTTTTACCCCGATCAGTTGCATGCATAATTTCACTAATAAACTTATCTGTACCTTCTACATCCTGACATTTCCGTTTCAGTAGACCTGTATACCCCGTAATCACACCCAACATATTATTGTAATCATGCGCAACCCCACCCACAATTTTACTTAAAGCCTCCATTTTCTGGCTACGGACAACATGTTCTTCAGCAAGCTTACGTCTACTGGCATCTCGTCCTTCGGCTACCAGTGATTTAACATTTCCTTGTTCATCAAAGACGGGATGAACGCTAAAATCAATCCATAGCTGTCCATTTAATACAGCAATTTCAACCTCTCTATTAATCGTTTCACCTGCGGCTGCACAACGACAATCATTCTCGATCATTAATTGAATTGTCTTGCTATAGGAGAACCATGGGCCATTCCATAGCTTGTTATTGATAACGTCTTTTTCAGTAAGTCCTAGTATTGTTAATGGAGGGGTATTGATAAAGCTTATCGTTCCATCGGGCAACAGAGTCGCTACCATTGTTAACATACTATTCAAGACTTCTTGCAGTTGAACTTTATTTTGTTGTTCCTGGTTTTTTAGGCGTTCCTGCTCGGTAATATCCATTATTAGTGATGAAACGCCTATTACCTTACCTTCCTCATTAATCAGCGGCGTGTTGTACCATTCACAAAGAATGGTATGACCATCCTTAGTTATATTTTCGTTAAGACTTCGTCTTCCGCCGGTATTGGCTAATAAATCGGCCCATACTATATCGACTGCTGCTCTGGCACTTTCAGGCAGTATGTTTTTAGTAATATGTTGACCTTGAATTTCTGCCTTACTGAAACCAAACATCTGCTCTGCGGCTGGGTTCAAGTCAAGAAACTCAAAATCTGTATTCCACTCTATCATACCTAAAGGAGTGTCTTTCCAGTGCAGTGATAAACGTTGCAGACTGCTATTAAGTTGTTCGCGGATTCGATATTTTTCTGTCACATCATTAAAAACCAGAACCATTCCCATAATGTTGTTATGAGTATCGCGTATGGGTGCAGCAGAATCAGCAATTTGATATTCTGTTCTATCTTTGGCAATCAAAGTAGTGTGATTGCTGAGATAAACCGTTTCACCTGTGCTAATGACTTTATCTACGGGATTTGCAATGGGCTCACGAGTGGAGGCATCAATAATAGGAAAGATGGTTTTTAATGATAATCCCTTTGCTTCTGTCAGCAACCAGCCTGTGAGCTGTTCTGCTACTGGATTCATGCGGGTAACACAGCCTTCAACATCCGTTGTAATGACAGCATCACCAATACTGTTTAATGTAATCGCAAGATTTTGTTCGCGTTGCTCAAGTAGCTGGCTAGTACGCTCTAATGTTTGCCCAAACAACATTAATTCGCCTTTTCCTTGTAAGGGGTTTATAGCAGAGAAGTCGCCCTCACCAATTTCTTCAGTAAAACGAATCAGCCGCCTTAAAGGGTTACTGATAGTAATGTGTTGAATTAACAACAATAGCAGCATAGAGAAAATAACAGCTATGCAACTAAATATGCTTTGATTATAAGTGTTTCGCCAAATGGATTCGTATGCCTGTGAATTATCATAAACAAAATAAATCACGCCAACTTGGTGGGCGCGCAATTGGGTTGGTGTCGTAGGTAGAGCAATAGGCGTATACACAAAATATCGATTTGATTCGTTATTATTGTGTATGTTTATTTGAAAGTTTTCTTGAACCTCGTTATACCGATCCAGCTCAAATTCAGGAAAAGTATCTTTTGCAGATTTATTTATCCATCTACGATTGTTTGCAAAAAGGATTTTCGCTTTTGTATCTATTAATGCAATGACCTCTGTTTGAGGCATTAAATTGACATAGCTTAATTCACGTTCAATATTCTTGCTTTCCTTTTGATAGATAATTACCTCTAGTCTCAATTGCAAACGCTCCATCTGCGATTGAATTTTTTGTTCGGTTTGTTGATGAAGTAAATCTAATTCATAACGATAATTAAAGAAAATGATGCTACTCAATAAACTGACAAAGATAAAAAAACTACTGACTGGTAGCCATAATTTTAATTGATATGATTGGGTTTTAGTGTTCATGGAAAAATTAGGGCTCTCCATTGGCATTTGTTTTTACAGGCAATAAACTGTCATTTATCAATTGTGATGTATCGATTGATTTAAACATTAGCTGTTTCTTGCTCATTAATGCTGTCAATTCTTCAACCGTTTTTGATAAAACACGACTCTTTATTGCAAGATAACGTTGGTTTTCAAATAACCCAGTTAAGCTAATCCCATCAAACTGCTTCATCACTTCATTTTTTTTTTACGGCTAGACGTGGAGCAATACGTAAGGCAGCATCGTCAGGGTTTTGCTGGATATATTCAACTGCCTGAAAGTGAGCGGCAACAATTGTTTTTAATGATTCTTTGTGATTATCTATAACGGATTGCCTAGTGACCAATACATCAATGATTCGACCTGGAATCTGAGCGCTATCAAATAGCTTAATAGCACCTTGAGACATAAGCTTACTTTTATATGGCTCAAAAGTAACAATTGCATCAACCAATCCTTTTTCATAAGCAGATTCATGCCCATTTGCAGTGATAGATCGAAAGTCTATATCAGAAATGTTAAGATTAGCCGCCTGCAAGGCTCCATCTAACAAGATTGCACCGACAGCCGTGTTCTCAACACCTATACGCTTACCTTTTAGTTCCGATAAGGAGTCTATAGTTGGTCTGGCTAGTAACGCATCAGCCCCCTTAGAAACATCCATCACTAAAATAATCCTAAGATCAGGAACATATTGCATTAAAACTAATGATTCATCTAATGTAAGAGCCGCAACATCCAGTGCCTTGTTACGAAAAGCATGAGAAACTTCAGTTGCTGATGGCATTTCAATAAGCTTGACAGGCTTATTGTCAAAAAAACCTAAGTTTTGCGCAAGATACAGTGATTCATAACCAGGCCAAAGATTAGTTCCTACTTTTAAAACATTTGATGGAGCAGGTTCGCAAGCATTAAGGAGTAAGAGCCCTAAAAAAGTTAAAAGACGGAAAAAAAGATGCTGTCTAGCAAATTTAATAAGTGACATGTGTGTAATTACCTTAATCCTTTGGTGATTACACTTGATAATAATTCATTGTACTCATCGCGGCAAATTCTAGTTTAATATTTCCAGCATACTCAAGAATACTACCGTCTTTAGCGATAAAATGAACCTTTCTCCTGTAACCAAATGATATTTATAAATATTTTTTGCAAGGTTACTTTCAACATCTTCATTTATATTATTAATAACAGACTGGGTTTTAAGGAAAAATAAAACTTAAGGCTTGTTACAGCCAAGTAAGCTGAGCATAGTGAAAGTTGAAACCCTATCTGAGAAGGTGATAAATTAAATCATGCTATGATTTAATTGCTTATAAGACTAACTTCCCATTTTCTAATATTACGAACTGAGGCCTTTGCATGAAGCAAGTAATGATTCCAGTAATGAGTGAACAGTCTTTAGCAACTACGCTTGAAATTATAAGTGATGGTATTTGGGATTGGAATGCTATCACTGGTTATGTATATAGAAGTCCTGGCTGGTATACCATGCTTGGCTATGACATACACTCACTTGATAATACAGTGCTTACCTGGGAAAGCGTTATTCATAAAGATGATTTTGACCGTGTGATGGAACACTTTGATGCATACATTACTCAAAAATCTAAAGACTATAATATTCAATACCGTTGCCGCACAAAGCAAGGAGAATATATTTGGATAGAAGACAGAGGGAAAGTGGTCGAATGGAGTGATGATGGCAGTGTAATAAGAATGATTGGTGCTCATCGGGATATTAACGCTGAAAAATTGTTATTAGAGCAATTTACACTCAAAAATAAGTCACTAGAGAATTTGATTGATGAACGCACCAAGGCGTTGATCAAAATTAATCATGAGCTAGAAATAAAGGCTTTGGAAGCCCAGAGATTAGCAACAACAGATTCGTTAACATCAATATCAAACAGGTATCACTTTGAGAAAGTGTTGAATCGTGAGGTAGAGCGCGCCCAAAGGTTTAGTGAACCACTGTCTATTATTGCAATTGACATTGATCATTTTAAACAAGTTAACGACCTGTATGGTCATGCTACAGGTGATTTGGTTTTAATTAAGCTCACCCAATTAATTAAAAGCAATATTCGAGAGATAGATCTACTGGCTCGTTGGGGTGGCGATGAGCTGATGGTTGTATTGCCAAACACCGCATTAGAGGAAGCAAAGGGTGTCGCTGAAAAATTAAGGGCATTCGTTGCTGATACACCTATAAACGAAAAACTAAACGTAACTTCAAGTTTTGGAGTGGCTCAGTTACATAAAGATGAGTCTTCAATGCGTTTCACGATACGTGTTGATCAAGCCATGTACAAATCAAAAAAATCTGGCAGGAATGTTGTTTATACTTAAATCGTTCTTAATAAGGAAAGTCTCGATGCTAATACAACTAACATCCATTTTCCCTATGTCTATTGTGAGTTCGACAACGGCCTTCCAATGTAAGATTGAATTGTGACTAAATTCAAATTAATCAGCTTAAACCTGAGTTAATAATCGCGCCGAGGCCCGGATGCACCTACACCTTATAAAGCGGCTCTAGTGCATCATCTGTTTTTTTAGCTGTCTTTTTACGCTCATTGCTTTCTGTAAAGAACTGGAATAATTTTTTACCTTGCCATGATGTTGGCTGATTTGCGTATAGGCTTTGGCTTAATAAATATATCTCATCTCTTAGCCGCGCCTCACTTTGGTCTGCAACTTCTGATAAATTATGGCTGTTAAATTTAATCTTTCCCCAAGCTAATAAAGCATCTTTAGCTGCTAAAGGATTATTCTCTGCACAAGCTTGTTTTAATGCTTTAACCGTTTCTTTAAGTTTAATGGCTTTGTTATCAATCGGTTTAGGCTGTTGCTTTTGCTTTTGCTTACTCAGCAACAAAATGACCGTTAACAACCAGCCTATAACTAAGCCAATAGAGACGTACATCCAAAATTTATTTTCTACTGTTCGAATAACCGGTTCTGCTGCTGGTGTTTTTAACTCTACCGGTGCAGCGATCTCAGGCGCACTGGTTTGTGACTGAGCTGAAGCAATGGCGGTGACTGTTCTTGCCGGAATACGAGTGACCTCCATAGCTTGTGTTTTCGTATTAAACCAGGGAATTTCTATTGCAGGTAAGGTTACACTCCCAGCCCTGGATGCAATATAAGCAACTTTTTCTTCCCGTAGTGAAATTAATCCATCAGCCTGTTTTTTTTCTTTTAATAGCGGCTGATCAGGGTAGGTTTTTAAGCCGGATACTGCCGAAGCACCCTGCATTTCAGGCAACTGGGCAACGGTTACACCTTTTGCAAGTAAGGTTAATGTTCGTGTTAAAGGTTCACCTAATACCATGTTTTCAGTATCACCCGACCATTTCTCCTCTAGATAAAGGTGCTCTGCCGGAAGCCACCTTTTACCTGTAAATTCTGCCGGAGCTGCTTTTACATTAAGCGTCACCGCATTAGACATCACTCTTTTGGTTTGCGTCACTTGTTGACTAAAAAAACTATTAAAACGCTGTCGTGCATTGCTCGCAACATTGGCGGTTAAAACTAAAGGATCAATAGTGATGACGCCGCTTTTTTGAGGAAAAATAGCGTATTTCCTTTCAATCACCACATAGTCAACACCATTCAGTTGGGTATTATAACTCTTGTCTTCTTCCAGTTTTTCTATCAGTGCGTCTGCCACTTTTGGTTCATTTAAACTGGCTTGTGAAATTCGCACACGACTATACACCCGTAATGTAT
>DAOWHF010000127.1:0-3907 GCA_030641565.1 Methylomarinum sp. | reverse complement strand
TTTACAAAGTAAGAGTGAACATAGGCAACAGGGCTATTTGCCCTGTATCACGACTTTCAGTCGTCAAACTCTCTAACCCACCCGTCTTTTAGCGGGTGGTTGTTTAGTTTTAATATTAAATTAATGTAGGTTTTGATAAATGAATGAAACTGATAAAGATAAAGGGATAATCCTGGCGTTACTGGAGCGGTTTAACACGCAGCGGTTACCAGTTGCTCAGGCACTTAAGAAAAAAGTAGATTCTGGCAGGTTACTTGATGAGAGTGAACATCAGCAATTATATCAAGTCGAGGAAGACCTAAATAAAGTTAGAGCACTTATTGAAAGAAACCCTGAATACAAAGATCTTGCTGCCGAAATATTGAATCTTTGGACCGAAATAATTCAAAAAGAAATTGAAAACCAGAAGAAACAAAATAATTGAATTGTTATCAGTTTTGGTTGACCAGTACAAGCCCCATAGGAATTTGGATTAACAGGCTGATGGCCTCAATACGGACTGCTAGAATGGGGTCATCCAAAAGCGGGAAAGCCAGTGTTATCTGGTTTCTTAAATCAAAACTCCTTAAGGCCATTAACGCACTGCGGCGTAATAAAGGGTTCTTATCTTTCAAATTCTTTTTAATCGCGTTTAAAGTATCCCGATCAGGAAAAGCCTGTAATTCCTGCATTGCCGTTGCCCTGGCAATCGCCGGTTGTGACGACTGAACCGCCAGCTTAGCTGGTCAAAATATATATGTTGGTTAATAAGTTATACTGTTACTCAATTTCTATCATTCGCTTATGTTAACTGTTAGACATTATTAATTTGGCAGCCCCAGTTATCTCTCAATGATGGTGAAAGACTTCGATCGAGCCGATGAAGATGCCTGACTGGTCAACTTGTCTTACGATTTCTATTACTTTAAATTTCTCGATGGTATAAGTGCTATTACCAACTCTGGAAGCGGATACACACTAGGTAGCGGCAAGCGAAAAACAGCCAGATTAGGAGGAATGGGGCATCACTGTAGACTATCGCATTATTCTGTCAGCCAAGAAAATAAGGAGCCTTGTGTATTAAGCCATGTTTGTTATAATGTTTATTGTAACTTACTGATCTATAAATAACTTTATATTTTTTGAAGGTTCTGTTTTATCCTTTACGGGAAGATTTTTTTCTTTTTTAGTCGTTCATCCTATTAATTCCGCTCGCTTTAGGGATTTTTCAAGTAGCTCATAGGTAAAAATTATGTTAAACAAAAAATGCTTAAATGTTGTACTCATAAGCCTGCTTGCTCTCATGGGCTGCCAATCCACCGGAGGCCGATTGGCAAGTTCCGGAGCTGTAATTGATCGCGAAGTTGATGCCGCATTGAAAGAACTTTACGCAACCACACCTGCTGCTAGAGGCCTGGCATCGCGCGCAAAAGGCATATTAGTATTTCCAGATATTGTCAAAGCAGGCTTTATGTTCGGCGGACAATATGGGAGAGGTGGTGCGTTGCGTAAAAAAGGCAGAACAGTCGGCTATTACAATAGTGTAGCCGCATCGTATGGCTTGCAAGTAGGCGTACAGTCGTTTGGCTATGCGTTGTTTTTTATGAACGATGCTGCGCTGAGCTATCTTGATCGTAGTGAAGGCTGGGAAATCGGTGTTGGTCCTGGCATCGTTGTCGTCGATGCTGGCGTCGCCAAGTCTCTGACTACAACAACGGGCAAAGATAATATTTATGCTTTTATTTTCAATCAGAAAGGTTTAATGGCCGGTCTGGGTTTGCAGGGTTCAAAAATCTCCCGTATCAATCCAGATTAGAGATATTAGGAGATGGCGGTGCATAATTATAGGCTGCAGTCGCTCCATCTGTTGCTTGGTAGTTAGTGAGAATGTAAAAAATGACTTTCATATTCTAATCAGATTTAGATTGATGGGTAGGGTAGAGCGAACTATCGTCCGCTTTTAAACAGTATTCATCAAAGCTAAGTATTAGTCCATTAAAATTTTATTTCAGTTCTAAGGCCAAAAATCCATGCTGTTTTACTTTCTGGCCGGGAAACTAGGGTAAAGCCCGGAGGAATAATACCAAGCCCAGGGTTATCAATGGCTGTGTCAATGATTTGTAAATCAGCAGTGACATGAAACCAAGGGGTTACTTCAGCGTTATACCAAAGTTCAGCTCCTTGTTCTTCATGGAGGTCTAGGAACCGGAATATTGGTGATTCGGTGAGTTCCAAATGATAAAACCCTAGCCCAAAAGTATCATTTGGACGAGCATTAAAAATACCATTTCCTGATATACCGGCAGCTGCTGACCAATCAATAGGATTGCTTTCTCTGTCGGCAATACCAAAACGGGTAAATATGCCCCAGCCTCGACCGTCGTCCCATTGTAAATATTGATGGGCATTATGATAGAAAGCCCATGAACTACTTTCCTTGGCTATGCCTTTACCCTTTATCAATCCAATGAGGGTTGAGCGAGGGTCATTATTGAATTTAGTAAATTCATTATCAAAAGCATACAGAACACCATAAGTTTGCGCTCCAGGAAGATTGCTAATGTCGTATTTAAATTTCCATTCAGTAGCTATAGTGGTTCCACGGTCAGTTTCAAATGGGTCATGAGTTGCTGATTCTTCAGTGTCAAAAGCAACGATAGAGCCCATTATCCAGTCATTAGGAATAAAAATCATTCCGCCACCAAGAGTTACCGTTGGCACGCTTCTAAATTCGACAGTGGATAAAAGGAATGAGCTGTTCATAAAATGGGAATCAGAACGAGGGCTACCAGCTAACTCATTTTCATCACCATCCAAAGTGTTTAGTAGACCGCCAAAAATACCAAACTGAGGTGAAAGAAATTGAGTAAACATTAACTCAGTAAGGCCGATGGTCTCATCATTAACGTTATCTGAGTCATTAGGTGAGAGAGCATCATTATTTACTGGAGATAGCCCACCTGTATGAGCACTGGTAATATAATCACCTACTCTTGATTCAACACGTAATTTCAATAACCCACCTGGCCATAATCCTGCTTTCCCTGTATCAAGTTGTAGTGATAAATCTTGTGTTGAAACAACACCATCATGTTCCTTAATGCCACCTTCAAATAAATTTTGATAAGTGGTTACAACTCTAAAGTCCAGGTGTAGTCCATTTTCTGCAAGGTTCTGCCTAACTCCGCCCCAATCACCCGTCAGCGTGGATCGGTTCATGAAGTCACCACTGTAATCAGGCGTAGGAAGAATACCTTCTTCTGAAAAAACATGACTAGAGTAAAAAATACAAAAAAAGATAAAAGTCGATAGGGGTGTCTTATTCAAGAAAATTTTAGTCATTGATATAATTCCATTGTTATTTATGAAAATCATAGTTGTCAACTATCGGGCATTATGGATGGAGGTTTGAAACAATAGACCCAAGGTGCAGTTTTTAATGAAAACAGTAATTTGCCACTTAAGAAGTAGATTGTTTATATAAGTATTAGCATGAATTTGAAAATTTATCAAAACTTTCTCAACGTTAATAACGGAATGATGCAAAATCCTGTCTTTCATTTTTATAGTGTTGGAACAATGTTTACTTCATATCACAGTTAGCTTCCAACTAGGGAGTGTTCTCAATTAAGCCAAATAATACTTGCGATTAGACTAAGTATGGCCTGGTAAGTTTTAGCTAACCGTTTATAACTGTAATCCCCCCTGTGTCACCACAAAATAGACAACCCAGCTGTCAGGGTGTCTGTATCAAGACCGACCGATTCCTGTGTATGTGTGCGAATATAAGCGACTTTAATACCCGAACGACGATTAATCGGATAAGCAAAATTGATCGCCCAGCCTGTATCTTGCCTCCGATCATCTTTGTTTACTCCATTTATACTGCTTTGCCCACCATAGTCGTAACCAAAGCTCACACCTGCCC
>DAOWHF010000065.1:0-7518 GCA_030641565.1 Methylomarinum sp. | reverse complement strand
AGGTATGGGCATGATGGGCGGGATGCTGTCTATGGCACACCCTATTCATTTACATGGTCAACAATATCAAATTGTATCTCGAAAAATGACCGGAAAGCATAAAGATACTTATGCGACAGTTAAAGATGGATTTATTGATTCGGGTTGGAAAGATACAGTTTTAGTGATGCCTGGCGAGGAAATTGAAATCATTAAACCTTTTGAAGATTTTAAAGGTTTGTTTTTATATCATTGCCATAATTTAGAGCATGAAGATTTGGGAATGATGCGTCAGTTTTATGTGTATTAGGTTTAAATATTTACTATAAAAAAAGATTTAACACAGAGATTTTTGCGAGGTCACGGAGAAAAATCTTCGTGACCTCTGTTACTCTCAGTGCCCTCTGTGTATTACTTTTAAATTCAATTTTTCTTCACTTCGGCCCAATGCGGAAACTTAGCAAAAGGCGGATGCTCCTACATACTTAAATTATATAACAAGCCCTTATTAAGTTTTTCAACTACAAGCCAGGCTTTAAACTTCCGGCACATTCAATACTTGTGCGCTTTACTTTTTCGCCTAATTTTATCGCCGTTAACTGACCACCCCATAAACACCCAGTATCAATCGCGTAGCAATTATGACCTTGGTAATAGCCTAAGGTTGACCAGTGTCCAAAAATAATTTGCATATCAGCTGATTTTCGCTCGGGTACGGTAAACCAGGGCATTAAATGTTTTGGCTGTGAGCCAACCGCGCCACTGTGTATAAAATCTAATCGTCCATCAATATCACAATATCTAATACGGGTAAAACAATTAACAATAAATCGTATTTTATCCATGCCCTTTAAATCAGAATCCCATCTGTCGGGTTTATCACCATACATCTGTTTAAAAAATTCGACATGATCAGAGCCTTGTATCACTTGCTCTGCTTTTAAGGCCATTTTTTTTGTTTTAAAAAAATCCCACTGCGGAGGAAGCCCAGCATGTAGCAGGCAAAAGTCATGGTTATGATGAAATAAAGGTCTGCGTCTTAACCAATGTAATAATTCATCACAATCCGGTGCCTGAAGGATTTGCTGCAATGAGTCTTTTTTATTTGGCTTTCTTTGCTTATAAGCGGCCGCAATTAAATGTAGATCATGGTTACCGAGTACTGAAACTGCCGAGCTACCCAGGGATTTTACAAACCGCAAAGTCTCTAATGATTTTGGCCCACGGTTGACTAAATCACCGGCAAACCAAAGTTGGTCATATTTATCATCAAACTTTATCTTATCTAATAGCCTTAACAAGTCATCAAAACAGCCTTGAATATCTCCAATTGCATAGATTGCCATTTTTTCAGGGGGATTAATGCAATGTACGTGGAATAGACAAGGTAAACTGAGGCACAGGGGCTTTAAAGTTATCCCCATTATCAGAAATCATTAAATATTTGCCTTGCATCACACCGACGGGTGTTTCAATCATCGCACCACTGGTATAACGAAATGTTTCACCTGGTTTTAAGTGAGGCTGCTCACCAATAACCCCTTCTCCCCTGACTTCTTGAACCTTACCGTTTGAATCCGTTATCAACCAATGTCTTGATAATAATTTTGCTGGAACAATCCCCACATTGGTAATTGTAATGGTGTAGGCAAAAACATAGCGATCTTCATCTGGCGATGATTGAGATTCTATATATTGGGGTGTTGTTTTAATTAAAATTTTATTTTTTTCACTCATGGTTAGATGATATAACAATTCGGGGTATGATACTAACCCACCTATATTAATGTAAGCTGGGGTCGCATACTTCCCCCAAGCTACACTTTACGAACAATAACCAATGAGAATTAAATCTTTATTTTTATTATTGCTAATTTCCATTTCCCCTTCTGCATTATGCGCAGATATCGATAGTTTATTTGCTGCCGCTATTTTAGGAAAAACAGAAAGAATCAAATTTTTACTTGCATCAGGTGTTGATGTTAATGGAAAAACAGCAACTGGTCGTACCGCTATGATGGCCGCTAGTTTTAATGGCAATATTAGAGTGGCTAGAGTATTACTGGCTTACGGTGCAGATGTAAATTTGGTTGATAACTTAGGCTCCAGCGCATTAATGGATGCTGTTATTTTTGGTAATGGGGAATTGGTTGAATTACTCATTACCTCAGGTGCAGATGTTAAGGTTGAGGATAATCAAAAAACATCTGTTTTAGAGAAAGCCAAAAGAACAAAATCGACTACTATTATTAAGATCTTAGAAGCTGCAATTAAAAATCATAAACAACCAGAGCCTGAAACTGAAGCCATTGAAACATCCGATACAAGCCCTGTAGAAGACAATCTTCCTAAAGATAAATAAGCATACGAGTAAACTATGACATCTCAGTTGAACCCCGAAAAAACATTACACATCCATATTTTAGGTATTTGTGGCACTTTTATGGGGGGGCTGGCACTAATTGCTAGAGAACTCGGTTATAAAGTTAGTGGTTCGGACCAGAATGTTTATCCACCCATGAGCACCCAGCTTGAACAACAAGGCATTCAATTAATGAATGGCTATAAAGCTGATAACTTGGACTGTAAACCCGATTTAGTAGTTATTGGTAATGCCATGTCCCGTGGTAACGAAGAAGTTGAAGCCGTTTTAAATCGTGGGCTTAAATACATCTCAGGTCCTCAATGGCTATCTGAACATGTGCTTCAAAACAAATGGGTTTTAGGTGTTGCAGGAACACACGGTAAAACCACTACCAGTAGTATGCTTGCTTGGATTTTAGAAGATCACGGCTTTAACCCAGGTTTTTTAATTGGTGGCATTCCCTTAAACTTTGGAATTTCTGCACGTTTAGGTCAATCTGATTTTTTTGTTATAGAAGCCGATGAATATGATTCCGCTTTCTTTGATAAGCGCTCAAAATTTGTGCATTACCGTCCTAGAACAGCCGTACTGAATAACTTAGAATTTGATCACGCGGACATCTTTGATGATCTGAATGCTATTAAAAAACAATTCCACCATTTAGTCAGAACCATTCCTGGCGATGGTTTAATTATCGCCCCAGAGTCTGAACAGAACATTAGCGATGTATTAGAAATGGGCTGCTGGACGCCAGTTGCAAAAACCGCCATTAATTCAGATGCTCAATGGCAGGCCCAATTAATCAATGCCGATGGTAGTCAATTTAAAGTGTTATTTGAGAGTGTAGAACAAGGCATTGTCGATTGGTCTTTAACCGGTGAACACAATGTTTATAACGCGATGTCAGCTATTGTTGCGGCAAAACATGTGGGTATATTACCGGCTGATGCCATTAATGCATTAAAAAGATTTAAAAACGTTAAACGCCGAATGGAAGTGATTGCCAAAATAAAAGGGATCACTATTTATGATGATTTTGCTCATCACCCCACAGCCATTCAAAGCACACTGGATGGATTAAGAAAACAGGTCGGTACTGAAAAAATTATCGCTATTGTAGAGCCTAGGTCTAACACTATGCGTATGGGAGTGCATACCCAGTCGCTTGCAGAATCTTTAAAACTTGCCGACTCAGCGATTATTTATCAACCAGAAAACTTAGACTGGGATTTATCAGAGCTACAAAAATATGCCGATAATATTGAGATTTGCACAACACTGGATGCCATTATTAATCGATTAAAAATGGAATCAAATTCAAAGTGTCACTTTTTATTGATGAGTAATGGAAGCTTTGGTGGTATTTATCAGCGATTGCTGAGTGAGCTAAAATAAATACATTTAACTCATAGAATGTGTGAAGCTCATCAACCGCAACAGTGCGCTTGCTATCATCAGCACATTCTATATATCTGTATTTTCTTAACCTAACAAGTTTTCAAGTTTAGATTGTACAGTCGAATCATAATGGCGCTTTAATGTTGACTCTGTAGGACGAGGAGGCATTTCTGATTCAATCTGACATTTTAAAGCAGAAATAAAATGACGTTTCAAAGTTGAATCTTCAGGAATCTGTAGCTGCGCTGTGCTGACTTTTGTTGCTTGCTTTGTAGCGGCAACTGGCGCTGCTTTTTTCGTAACAACCTCAGATGGCTTATTTGTTTGCTCTGGGGCTGATGTCTCAGCAACTATTTTACAAAACAGATTTTTTATTGTCTCTAATAAAGACATGTTTTCCTCTCTTAATGCGCTCAGGGTTTACCGTTTTACAGGCTTATTTTTTACAATTTGATCGTCCTTTTTAAGTGTTAAAAGGGTTCGTGTCAAGTATATTTCTAATTTATGTCTAATAATATCTGCCTAGGAATAAACATAGAATATGCAATTCACTTAAACAGTCCGCTAAATGCATATGATTGACTGCTCAAAGCGGACTGAAGTCCGCTCTACACCTAACAACGAAGCTGTCAAAAATTTATGCTCATTGCTAATTTATATGTTGATGCTTTTCCTCAATCATTTCATCAATTTTAGCCATTACATCTGCACTGGCATCTTCTGATCTTTGCATTTGATTAATAATATTATCTAATAATTGGACATCATCTAACCAATTTTCACGTGAAATCGCATAGGCTTGCTGTGTATAACTATGTACATCGCCATGTGGTATTTCCAAACTTGCATAAGCATGTGTTCCACGAAAATGCTCATAGCCTATGCCCTCGTAATACCACTGTCCAAGACGGCAGTTATGATGATCGACATTGATTGCATCTGCTTGCGAACAGATATTCAGCTCTTCTATAGCAACATAGCCATTTTGTTTAAAAACAATATGATCTAACTTAGTCAATAAACCAAAACTTTTATCTTTTGCATAACAAATATAGTCTATGGATGCTTTGGCAGAATCCGATAGTTCTGAGAACTGAACTCTAAAAGAATTGACTTGCTCCGTCACTTCTTCAGATAACGCGGCTGAGGTTTCTGCTTCCTTATGCATACGTTCAACTCGCTGATTAAATGAAGTCAAAGTCCTAGAAACTTCCAAAGCCGCATCTTTAGTATGCTCAGATAAACTTTTTACTTCTTCAGCAACTACCGCAAACCCCCGCCCATGTTCGCCAGCACGCGCCGCTTCAATAGATGCATTTAAAGCCAGTAAATTAGTTTGATCTGCAATCCCTGTAATCATTGATAAGGAGTCAGTAATTTTTTTACTGTCATTAATTAAAGCAGAGACCACATCTGACACAGAATGGATATTTACATTAATATTAGTCAGTGAAGAACTGATACTTTCGACCGTTGCCAGACTTTCCTCTGCGCTATTTCCTGTTTTAGTCGCAATCTCTTCAACCTTTTGCATTTGCTCTGTAATGTTGATTAAATCATTTTGATTTGCCTTCAGATTACTCAGTAAATTATCGGTATTAAGTCCATGCAAACCGGCCGATAAACGGTTCTTTATCATTAACCGATCATTTTCATTCATATAATGTAGTGCTTCATTAACACTTTCAGCCGACTTTTTTAATAGGCCAGGAAAACCATCAGCCAATATATATCTCTCATGGTTGCCTTTAGATGCTTGATGAAAACTGGCATTAATTTCTTTAAAATAAGATTCCATAATGTCCAGCATTTCATTCAACTCCCAGACAACCTTACCTACTTCACCCAAGCCTTTGGTATTTGTTATGCGATGATAAAGCTCACCCTCATTAGTGCGTAACAACACTGTCTGCATTTGAGCTATAGCATCTAACGGTCTTTTAATACTATTGCCTATGTAAAAAGCCACAGCAAAAAGTGGAAGTGTCAGACCAAGATTAATCCACGAAAAACCAAACGCATAAAAAGTGTAGCTAAAGTTAGCTATCGCTAAAACACAAATAGCAGTCACTGCTTGGTTTATTTTGTTTCTCAGAAACGGAATATTTGCACTAGAATGTTTCATAAAATCATACCCCGTTAGGCTTATACAAGCTTAAAACCAGACTGTCATAATTTTTTGCTCCCGATTGGGCAACCACATCGACTAAATAGGCAATTGAGTTAGCAGGCGCATCTTTTACAGACGGACGTTTTTCTATTGCTAACATTTCTTTATAAACAGGAATTAATACATCAAGTGCTGATTGAGGGGGTTTGCGTCTTACAGAGTAGTATCCTTGCAATTTACCATTCTTGTCATAATCAGGGGTAATATTAGCAAAAACCCAATAATAACCACCATCAGCGCATAGATTTTTAGCAAAACCGAAAAATTCATCTCCTGCCTTTATGGTATCCCACATAAATTTAAATACGCCTCGAGGCATATCAGGATGACGAATTATATTATGCTGTACCCCTAATAATTCAGACTCAGGAAAACCAGCAATATCCATAAAAATGCGATTTGCATAGGTTATCCGTCCTTTAATATCTGTCTTGGAGACAATAAAGTCATTCTCACCCAAGTCTCGGCGATTATTATTTGGAGTAATTTTAAGCTTCATAAAAACCTTACCTTTTTAAAGTATTTTATTATTTTATTATATTTTTTAAAAAATAACATTTTGTAAGATATGAATGACGTAATCAGTCTTTCATTAATTATTGTAAATCACTACCTTTTTGTTGGTTAACAATCATTAAAACTAAGTTATCTAAGTATGATTTATAACTAACGAATAGTTATCTTGTACTATCGGCAAACACTAGCATTTCTGAACCTCTGATTGCATTTATGAAAAACACGGGGAAAACAGTCAAGAAGCTAAATTAATTCACCGTATAATGACCTCTATGCTGTAAGCATTTGATATAAGCTCGTTTATAAGTCTCTTCTGCTCCAACACCTTGCTTGATGCCCCCGCCTAAACCACCTGCCGTTGCACCATAAGCAGCCCCAGTGCCTGCATCGCCAGAAATAGCACCTAGAGCAGCCCCCGAAGCGGCGCCTATCAATCCACCAACAACTGCACCTGTCGCTGTTTCTTTTGCTGTTCCACCCGATGCTTGTAAAGCTAATTGTCTACATTCTTCATAATCTTGATTTAAGCGGTAAGCATTTGGATCACCATAAGGATCTACCGTGGGTGCCCAGCCGGTTTGAGTTGCACATGCTGAAACCAATAAACTACTACTAATGAGTGATGATTTTAAAATTTTATTCATAATTAATACCCTTTACCTTTGTTTAATCGTTATACAAAATGTACATTATTTAGGATGGACAAAGGTTCTTTCGTCCTCATCATTTCTGTGTAACGGGCACGCCTCTGCTTTGCCCGTCCTACACTTTTCAAATTGCTCTTAACTTCATACTGGCTACCTAACTTTTACAACTCACGTAATACTTGCATGGGTGATTTTGTTACAACTCGCCTTACTCCCCAGTACCCGGTTGCAGCGATACAAAGCATACTTATCAAAGGGAGCGCTATCCACAATAGGCCATTAATTTGATAATCCAGATGTAGAATGTAGCTATATAAAATATAAATCAACAATTCAGACATAAGGACAGCAACCAAACCTGACATTAAACCAAGAATGCAAAACTCAACAAGATGGGCTTTTCTTAATAAGGCTCTATTAGCGCCCAGGGTTCGCATTAATGT
>DAOWHF010000156.1:0-6031 GCA_030641565.1 Methylomarinum sp. | reverse complement strand
TCACCAAGGCTGTTTTTCCTGTTGCTGGCTTAGGCACCCGCTTTCTTCCTGCGACTAAAGCCAGCCCCAAGGAAATGTTACCCATTGTTGATAAGCCTTTAATTCAATATGCGGTTGAAGAAGCTGTCGCAGCGGGTATTGATACCATGATTTTTGTGACAGGTCGTAATAAAATGGCCATCCCCAACCATTTTGATAAAGCTTACGAACTAGAGTGTGAGCTTGAAGCCAAAGGCAAACAAGAAACATTGGATATCATTCAAAACATTATCCCACCTCATGTTTCTTGTGTTTTCATCAGGCAATCTGAAGCACTAGGTTTAGGACATGCCGTACATTGCGCTAAACCCGTTGTAGGTAATGAGCCTTTTGCCGTAATTCTTGCAGATGACTTGATTCAAGATACAGATCGTGGCTGTATGGCTCAAATGGTCAATCTTTTTAATGAAAAAAATTGTTCTATTCTTGGTGTTGAGCGAGTTGATCCATCAGAAACAGACAAATATGGCGTAGTTAAAACCAGCGAACAATCAGGGCCTTCCGCTAAAATTGATATTATTGTCGAAAAACCAAAACCTGAAGAAGCTCCTTCCAACCTTGCTGTTGTTGGTCGTTACATATTAACCCCAGCCATTTTCGAGAAAATAGAAAATACAGGAAAAGGTGCTGGAGGTGAGATTCAACTAACTGATGCTATTGCAGATTTACTACAGGATGAAACAGCTTTAGCTTATGAATTTGAAGGCATCAGATATGATTGCGGCTCTAAGCTTGGTTTCTTAATTGCTACTGTTGAACACGGCTTACTACACAAAGAACTAAAGGACGACTTTATGGACTATTTAAAAGACTTAGCCGCAAAAAACACAAACTAACGCTAAATATTAATAATTCAGTCACCGGTTGAGCACACTTCACTCTGCTCAACCAATTCAATCAGATTACCTATGAAGCACCCTATTGTTATTATTGGTATTGGCGAACTAGCCGGTGTTTTTGCACGCGGGTTTCTTCGCTGTGGCTACCCAGTTTATCCAATTACCCGAGAGATGGATTTGCTAAAAGAGTGCGAGCAAATCCCATCACCAGAACTTATACTCATCACCGTACAAGAAAATGAACTCAAAGCCATTTTAGAAAAATTACCACCGACATGGCACAAAAAAATCAGCTTAGTACAAAATGAATTATTGCCCCGTGACTGGGAAAGACATCAATTAAAAACCCCGACAGTTACTGTCGTTTGGTTTGAAAAGAAACCGAACCTAGAACTGACTAATATTCTCTACTCACCCAGTTATGGACCTAATGCCTCGCTAATGGCTAATGCCTTACAAGCCCTAAAGATTCCAGCTCCTATTTTAAAAAATGAAGATGAACTATTATATGAATTAGTTCGCAAAGCACTATATATATTAACCGTTAATATCGCAGGGCTATTAAATAACTGTACAGTCGGAGAATTATGGTTAAAGCATCAAGATTTGGCCAAAGAAATAGCACTGGAAATTCTTTGCGTTCAAGAGTTTTTGACTGCCAAAAAACTCCCTCAAGAAAAACTGATAAATGGTCTTGCCGAAGGTATTAACGATTGTCCTGATAGACATTGCTTGGGACGAAGTGCATTAGCACGCCTAGAACGCACATTAAACTATGCTAAAGAAGCTAATATAAACACACCTAAACTAATAGAAATATATCGATTTCACAAATCAATAAAACATTGATGACTAATATTTAGCTATTAGCGCTCCAGAATATCCAGCCCAGCCTCATCAGAAGCAATTCTTGGCCCAACAGATTCACCTACTTTCAATCCAGTAAAATCAAATAATTGAGTATCTGCCATTTGTGATGGTGAAATATTCTGAAGACTTGAAAATATAGTTTCTAAGCGCCCAGGAAATTGTTTATCCCAGCCTGTTAACATTTCCTTCATAGCTTGCCGTTGTAAATTTTCTTGAGAGCCACACAAGTTACAAGGAATAATAGGAAAATCTTTAATTTCCGCATACCGACTAATATCTTTTTCCTTACAATAAGCTAAGGGTCTGATCACAATATTTTGCTTATCATCACTTAATAATTTAGGTGGCATTGCCTTTAACTTACCCGCAAAGAACATATTAAGAAAATAAGTTTCTAAAATATCATCTCGATGATGCCCTAAAGCAATTTTGGTGATTTTATGCTCTTTGGCAAAGCCATACAAAGTGCCTCGTCTTAATCGAGAACATAAACTACAAGTTGTTTTCCCCTCAGGAATCACTCGTTTTACAATACTATAGGTATCATGTTCAATAATATGATATGGAACGCCTATTGATTCTAAATATTCAGGTAAAATATGCTCAGGAAAACCCGGCTGTTTTTGATCCAAATTAACCGCAATAATTTTAAAATCAATCGGTGCCGTTTTCTGTAAATGCATCAGAATATCTAGCATGGCAAAGGAATCTTTACCACCTGACAGGCAAACCATCACCTTATCACCCGCTTCAATCATATTATAATCGGCTATAGCCTGACCAACATATCTTCGTAGGCGTTTGTGTAACTTGTTAAATTCTATTTTGGACTTTTTTGCGGGGTCTGACATTAATGTGGGATATATAGAAAATTAGCTTATAGAGATATAAATCTCACACAAAGGCACAGAGATACAAGGAAGAGCGCTTATTTTCTCTTCTTTGTATCTCTGTGCCTTTATGTGGATATGCTTCTGCTTGTACAGAATGAATTTACAACTTAATCGCTATACCGTTGGAAAATCAATGTTGCGTTTGTACCACCAAAACCAAAACTATTCGACATAATGGTATTTAATGTCACATTATCTTGGCGTTTTCTGACAATAGGAATGCCTTCTGCGCCTGGATCAAGCTGTTTAATATTTGCTGATTCACTCAGGAAGTTATGTTCCATCATTAGCAATGAATAAATCGACTCATTAACCCCTGCCGCACCTAATGCATGACCAGTTAATGATTTAGTAGAACTCACCGCAGGCACATTATCATTACCAAACACAGTACGTAGTGCTTCAAGCTCACGGGTATCACCAACTGGCGTACTAGTTCCATGTGCATTGATATAATCAATATCACCTGTTACTGTCGCCATCGCTTGTTGCATACAACGAACAGCGCCTTCGCCTGATGGTTGAACCATGTCATAACCATCTGAAGTTGCACCATAACCTACTAACTCAGCAAGAATATTAGCGCCACGCGCTTTTGCATGTTCTAATTCTTCAATCACTAAAACACCACCACCACCAGCAATAACGAAACCGTCACGGGTTTCATCATAAGGTCTTGATGCAGTTTCTGGTGCGTCATTATATTTTGAAGATAAGGCACCCATTGCATCAAATAATACCGACATAGACCAATGTAATTCTTCTCCACCGCCAGCAAACACAACATCTTGTTTACCTAACTGAATTAATTCCATGGCATGACCTATACAATGCGCACTGGTTGCACAGGCAGAACTAATTGAGTAGTTAACACCTTTAATCTTAAATGGTGTCGCTAAACATGCCGTATTGGTACTGGACATGGTTCTAGGCACCATATATGGTCCAACACGCTTCACGCCTTTTTCTCTTAAAATATCGGCTGCTGCAACCAGGTTAGACGTTGAAGGACCACCCGATCCCATAACTAACCCCGTACGAAAATTAGATACTTCATCTTCTGTTAAGCCTGAGTGTTCAATCGCTTGTTGCATAGCAATATAATTGTATGCCGCACCATCACCCATAAAACGCTTCACTTTACGATCAATAAAGTCATCAAGATCAATATCTACAGAACCATGAATATGACTTCTAAAGCCCATTTCTTCATATACATCAGCATGAACAATACCAGACTTACCCTGCTTTAAAGACTCTACAACTTCGTCTTTATTATTTCCAATACTAGAAACAATACCTAAACCTGTTACAACGACTCTTTTCATTACTTAACCTTTTAAAAATCTTTAGTAGATGTAAATAACCCAACTCTTAAATCTTTTGCTTCATAAATGACTTTGCCATCAACTTCCATCGTGGCATCACCAATACCCATCACTAACTTACGCATAATGACGCGCTTAAGATCTATTTTATAAGTTACTTTCTTTGCTGTAGGCAATACCTGTCCAGTAAATTTAACTTCACCACAACCTAATGCGCGTCCTTTACCTGGGCCACCCGCCCAACACAAATAAAAACCAATTAATTGCCACATGGCATCAAGCCCTAAACACCCAGGCATCACCGGATCACCTTGAAAATGGCAATCAAAAAACCATAAATCCGGCGTTATATCAAGCTCAGCAATAATTTCACCCTTACCAAATTTGCCGCCTTCATCTGATATATGGCTTATACGATCCATCATTAACATATTTGGAAGTGGCAACTGCGCGTTTTCAGGGCCATATAGCTCCCCTCTTCCAGACTTTAATAATTCTTCGCGCGTAAAGCTATGCTGTTTTTCCATTGAGTCAATACCTAACTTAATTTTTATTATAATAACGAGCCATTATACATTGCACATTCTCTGTACGGAAACTTTTGTATCGACAATTACATGGAGTCTACCCAAGAATAGAGAACCAATTGCGAAAAAAGCTATTTCGGCATCACGTCTAACATAAAATCCTTCATAGACAATATATTCTGTTTCAACTGTTTTTGATAAATCAATGCATAAGTTAAAACAGCAGACACATAAGCTCTGGTTTCTTTAAAAGGAATGGTTTCAATCCAAATATCTGCAGCCATAGAGCTATCTTTGGGTAGCCAGCGATCCACACGATGAGGCCCTGCATTATATGCCGCTGCCGCTAGCGCATAATGACCATTAAACTTATTTAATAGCTGCTTATAATAATATGAGCCGTATTTGAGATTTGTTGACGGATTAAATAAATTATTTTTATTACCCAGCTTTTCTTTTAATTCCCTCGCAATTTGCTGTCCTGTTTTTGGCATTATTTGCATTAAACCTCTTGCTCCTACGGGGGATTGAGCATTTTTATTAAATGCACTTTCACGTCGAATTAATCCAAAAATAATGGCCGGGTTTAATGTCTGGCTTACCGCGTTTTCATGTACTTGTTTTTTATAGGCTAAAGGGAACCGTAATGACACGTCATCCCAATACTTAGCTTTGGCAATTGTAAAGATAGCCACCTGTTTCCAACCAAGCTCTTGCGCATATTTAGCCGCTACTAATATTTTTTTCTTATCCAGTTTTTTTACTACATACCACCACTGTCGCCTTGCTTCAGTCGGTTTATTAACCGCAATTAATTCTGCGACCACTCGAAAATCCAGCTTACGTTTAAGCCTTTTTAGCATTTCAGGCGCGACTTGAACCGGAGTGTCTGACAATTGATAACTTCTATTTATTTTTTCGGCCGACAAATAACCATAAAAACTTCTTTCTTTTGATAATTGCGTATAGATAAAGCTGGCCACTTTAGGTTGCGCAGTATTTTCAAAGGCTCTGGCTTGCCAATACTGCCATTTATCTTGCGCTTTAACCTCTTCACTTAATTTGGCAATGGATTGATCAACATGCAACCAGTTTTGCTCTCTTAAAGCTGTTCTTACGCGCCATTCTTTTGCCGCATCATCCGGTTTAGTCAACTGACTCAGCCGGCTATAAGCCCGTTTATCTCGCCGATAAGCCAGAGACATCGCTAGCCGCTGCTCTATACGTTGCTCTGTCGTCTCATTTATTACAAAATCATTCTTCCTGGCATCCCAAATACTAATTGCTTTTGCAAGATTCTTTTTTGCCAAACGATCCACACCGTGTGCGAATATCTGACCTGCCTGTACCTGTTTTTTATTCAGTGTTTTAGCGTTATTAATTAACTGAGGTGATGAATGTACCTTTAACCAAAGCTGTGCAATCGACTTATCTTCTTTATTCATCAAGCCTCTAACATATTCTGCCACTCGAAACTTTCCATTTGTTACCGCGGCATCAAAACGCTTCCAAAGTGTTTCACGGGTAAAATAAAT
>DAOWHF010000026.1:0-4472 GCA_030641565.1 Methylomarinum sp. | reverse complement strand
CGTACTTGCCAGAAAAACATCTTTAGTCCGTTTCAATTCTGTCCCAAAACGCCCTTCACCATCATCAAGATGACTAATATCAGGTGCTTGATAAAATATTTTATCTGCAACACTTAGCTTGGCTTTTTGAGCTGGCACATAACAACCAATTTGTGCCAATAATTGTATTTGTGTCACTGTTTTACAAAACGCGGTCTTACCACCACTATTAGGCCCAGTAATAAAGACCAGCTTATCTTTATCTAAAGCAAAATCATTCCCCACGTACTCTGGGTTACCCATACCTAAAACAGGATTTTTAGCCTCTGTTAAATTAATCAAATGATGTTTTCTTTCAACCATTGCTGGTAACAATATGTCATCGCCATATTGCTCAGAAAACTTGATAAAAGCCAGTAATTCATCCAGTTGCCCTAAAGCATCCAGTGCATCACCCAGTTCTTGTGACTGCTTAAATTCATCACGTAGCGGAATAATGCAGTTATCCCTATCATAAGAACCAATTACAGGAAAATAGACCAATAAAAATGGGATTAAAAACATACCCCAAATAGCCACACTACCTCGTGAACTGCCAAACATGCCATCAGGAATAAATAATGTGGCTATCCAAATTAATGCAAGAACAGAACTTATTAATAAGGGTTTAAAAATACGAGGCTTAAATATCGTGGCCGGTACAAATGAACCTTTTCTTTCTTCTTTACTTTTAAGGCCTTGCTCGGTGTTATAAACCGGCCCAACCATTAAAGAATAAGCACGACTCTCTGTAAAAGTATTAATTTTATTAAAAATAGATTGTAAATATGCGCTAGAGGGCGCATCAGAAGCATAGATAGCACTCGATAAATCTTTACAAAAGCGGATACCACGGTTGTATTGCTTATAACCATAGCCTTCAATTTGATGGTTTTCTCTTGCAGTCCCCATCGACCCCAAAAACTCACCAAACAATAACAAATATAAGCTGTCTTCTCTTTCAGCTGATTGCCCGACTATGCCTTCTAAGTTCTTTCTAATAGACTGATTCTGCTGAATTTCTCTAATCGCTTCCTGCTTGGCATTAATATCTTCAATTGAATCTAAGGGTCGCGATAATGAGCGATATAAAACAGACTGCCCTGCAACCGTACTTGCCTGATTAACCACATCAAAGACCGCTTCAACTTCAATGGTATTGAAGGTGGACTGATCAATAACGCCCTCACCTGTTGGTAATGGTTGAGTCGAGCGTATAGTGGGCCAGCTATTATTCCAGCTCTGTAAAATATTCTGCTTCATCATGACCTCTTCTTCTTACCCATCATTCCAAAAACAATAATTGCCGAAACAACAATGCCAGACATATAAATATTTTCCTGACTTGCACCCAGTAAATACGCGGTTCCACTACCGATCCCCATACCTACACCAGTAAAAGCCAAACTACGCATTAACCGACAATATGGACAGTTTCTATCATATCCCCTCATGCATATCCCCTTTTATCAGATCAACCATCAAATCAACATGTTTATCAGAATCATTTAACGCAGGAATATAGCGATACGATTGCCCGCCCGCTTCCTGAAAAATAGCTTTATTAGCCATTTCAATCTCTTCTAATGTTTCCAAACAATCGACAGCAAAACCGGGACAAATCACATCAACCGACTTTATCCCTTGCTCAGGTAATGCTTGCAACACTTCAATACAGTAAGGCTGCAACCATTTAGCTTTTCCAAATCGAGATTGAAAAACAATTTTCCACTGGCCTTCTGTTAACGACAATTTTTCTGCTAATAATTCAGCCGCACAATGACATTGATCAAAATAAGGGTCACCCCATTCAGTTAACTTAGCAGGTAAACCATGAAATGACATCAATAACATGTCATTTTTACCATGTTTTTCCCAATGCCTTTTAACCGAATCTGCAAGCGCCTCTATATATATAGGCCTTTGATAATAATCACTGACAATACGAACAGAAGGAATATACCACCACTTCATCACGCGCTGAATCACCGCATCATAAACTGAAGCTGTAGTGGTTGAAGAATATTGGGGATATAAAGGGATAACGATTAACTCATCAATCTGGCTTTTTTTATACTTAGCCAATTGCTTTGCAATAGAGGGTTTGCCATAACGCATAACATGATCAATTGAAAATGAATCACCATCAAACTGCTTAGCGACCTTTTCGGCCAATTGCTGCGTTAAAAAAACCAAAGGCGAGCCTTTTTCTTGCCAGATCTTTTTATAGGCTTTTGCAGATTTTCGCGGACGAAAGGGTAATACAAAGAAGTGTAAAATAATCCACCAAAGCGAGCGAGGTAGATTGACAACGCGTGGATCCCAAAGAAATTCTTTAAGATAGCGTCTGACAGCAGAAGTAGTTGGTGCTTCGGGTGAACCTAAATTCACCAGAAGCACCCCTACTTTTTTAGATACGGCGTTCTCACACACCATAATTACTTAACTATTTCGATTAATAAGGTTTAAAAATTCCATTCGAGTACTACGGTCTTCCCTAAAAATACCCGTCATCACCGACGTCGTCATTACTGAATTCTGTTTCTCAACGCCTCGCATCATCATGCACAAATGCTTTGCTTCGATCACAACTGCCACACCTTTAGCACCAATTGACAGCTCAACAGCATCTGCAATTTGCTTGGTCAATTTTTCCTGAATTTGCATACGTCTGGCATACATATCAACGATACGCGCCAACTTGGATAAGCCAACGACTTTACCATCAGGAATGTAAGCAATATGACATTTACCGATAAAAGGCAATAAATGATGCTCACATAAAGAGTACAGTTCAATATCTTTTACGATAACCATATCTTCAGTGTCAGCTTCAAAAATCGCACCGTTTAACACTTCTTCTAGTGTTTTATCATAGCCATTATTTAAAAATTTAAAAGCTTTAGCAGCACGAGCAGGTGTATCAACCAAACCCTCACGCGTTACATCCTCACCCGCTGCTGTAATAATCTTAGAAAAAAGCTCTTCCATTGTTCTGTCTCTGTTTTAAGAATAGCGGGCGATTATATCACAGACAAATACAGTTTAACGCCTCTAATACAACCGTACTATCTGCACCCTTTTTAGTCGCTTGTTCACTTAACGTTCTACGCCATGCTCTAGCGCCCGATACACCATGAAATAAACCTAAAATATGACGGCTCACACTATGTAATCGCCCTCCCTCTTTGATATGCTGATCAATATAAGGGATTAATTCCATCACTACTTGATGCCGTGTCTTAATCGAATCAGTACAATCATATAATTGCGCATCTACCTCGGCCAATAAATAAGGATTGTGATAAGCCTCTCTACCCACCATCACCCCATCAACCTGCTGCAATATTTCCTTGCTTTGTTCTAAAGACGTTACCCCACCATTCAATGAAATAATTAAATCAGGAAAATCTTTTTTAATCTGATAAACCACATCATAACGTAAAGGCGGCACTTCTCTATTCTGCTTAGGTGATAAGCCTTTTAACCACGCTTTTCTGGCATGAACGATAAATGTTTGGCAACCTGCACCCGACACAGTAGAAATAAAATTCACTAACTCTTCATAAGAGTCTTGCTCATCAATCCCAATACGGGATTTGACTGTCACAGGAATAGAAACCACTTGCTGCATGGCGTTAACACATTCTGCCACCAAATCAGGTTCGGCCATTAAACAGGCACCAAAACGACCATTTTGAACGCGATCACTAGGGCAACCTACATTAAGATTCACCTCATCATAACCATAATCCTCAACAATCCTAGCGCAACTTGCTAAATCAGCAGGGTTACTCCCCCCTAATTGAAAAGCAACCGGATTTTCAGCTGAGTTAAACCCCAAAAACCGCTGCTGATCACCATTTAAAATAGCCCCAGTTGTCACCATTTCTGTATATAACAGCGCATTATTGCTTAATAAACGATGAAAATAGCGACAGTGACGGTCAGTCCAATCCAACATTGGGGCAATGCTGAAGCGATGCAATGGGTATAAAGAATCTTTAGTGGTCATTAAGTATTAATCAAATATTCCCCCTCCTTAATCAGAAGAAGAAAATCAAAAAAAAGGCACACTATTTTTAAAATAGTGTGCCATCACAACAGCCTATTATAGCTTTTATCAATTTATAAGCATTTTTTTCTTAGATTCACCTAATAAGTGCAATTCATTTTTTAAGAATTAAGACAACCAACTAGAGTATATGTCATCCGAGCGATATCCAGGATATACCCACTATGCCATAGCGGTTGAACCTATAGATCAACCGGTGACGTTTAATTTAGTCTACGCCAAGTAATACGGCAGCTACTATAGCGACAACAGAAATGGCTAAAGCATAGAGTATTAATTGTAATGTTCGATACTTTGTTTTCTCGACGCAATCAAGACAACATTGATGATCCTTCATGCTATATATTGTTTGACCATCGCGAATATAACCCGTTTCAAT
>DAOWHF010000293.1:0-4287 GCA_030641565.1 Methylomarinum sp. | reverse complement strand
GCCATTAAATCCAGTCCAATAATATCGGCCTCACTTTCATGAGTTCGACTGAAAGGTAAAATAACTCCGTATTGAGCACCAATCCCCAGCGCGCTAATACCAAGCTGACCTAAAGCCGATGCAGGCTGGCTGATTGCTGAAATTAAAGCAACACTTTGGCTAATCGCTGTCTTCTGGGATAGACGCTCATTACTATGTTTAGCCAAAACATGTCCTATTTCATGACCAATCACGGCAGCCAGTTGGTGTTGGTTGTCAACCAAGTTAATCAGTCCTGTATGAACACCAATTTTATTACCAGGTAAGGCAAAGGCATTTAAAGAGTCATCTGCAAAAACTACAATCTCCCAGTTGCCACCTGACTCATAAGTAATGGCCTCGGCAATACAGTTAACAAATTGCTTGTGTTGGGCATTGTTGCTTATTGGTTTTTTGGTTTTCAAATCATCAAAAGCTTGTAGGCCCATTTGATTGATTTGATCATCAGACATATACATGAATTGAGACCTGCCTGTTGGGCTGGTCGCGCAAGCATGTAGCAGGCAACAACAAAGTGCTAAGGCTATTTTATTCTGCATAAGGCTGATATTTAGATTGAAAAGGGGTATTTTAACTCAAATGTGAGTGGGAGCTAAAAACTAATCATTATTAAAAATAAACTGTCCTAGGAAATGCTGCTGTAGAGAGCGATTAAATAAAGGGACTTTACTTGAGCAGCACTAAATTTAGTGTTCAATTTGAATTTAAATAATCAGTTATAATCTGTGTTTTTATGGCTTGGTTGGCACAATGAAAGAAGAAATATCAGTTTACAGACAAATTTTAAATGATATTAATCGTCCAGAAAATGAAGATACTATTGTTTTAATAGGTCAATTAATAGCGCCTCATAGTAATAATATAGCCAAGCATTTTTACAGGACATTATTGGGGAATAACCACGCTTCAAGTTTTCTTAATCATGATGCCGTTAAATATAGATTAACAGGTAGTATGACAAGGTGGGTTGATGGCTTGTTCAGTTATAGGCCTATGGAGTCTGATATTGATGATTATATAAATGATCAGCTTAAGGTTGGACATATTCATGCGCGAATTGAGTTGCCTGTATGTTTAGTTAATTATGGGATGACCCTTATTAAAAACAAGCTGATGTCGCACCTTATTGACTCATCACTAGATAGAAACCAGTTGGCTAATGTAATGGTCATTGTTAATAACTTGGTTGATTGTTCGTTAGCCATAATTAACGAAAGTTACAAGGATGATCTGGTTGATAATGAAAATCAGAATCAAGCTTTTCGTTTGCATGCTTCGGCCCATAATCTTGCATTTGAGTGTGAGAGATTAAGAACCTCGTTGTCCGAGTGGATGAGAGAGATCATGATTCTGGTTCAGGATCATGGTGCGAATATAACGAATGTCCCAACAATCCGTCATTCGAGTTTTGGTTTGTGGATTGTTCATAAAGCTAACCTTTATTTACATGGACGCTCTGAATTGGGCATACTGAATCAACTTCTGGATGATATAGATGAGGCTTTACAAGAGCTAGAGGGTGAAGAAAATGAGGCTGTGGTCGAAAGTATTGTCAAAAGCTTAAATAATTTGATAACAAACACTATTTGGTTGCTTGGTAACCTGGCAAAAGAAATGATCGAAGAAAATAGCGGAAAAGATACTTTGACACATTTGCTAAACAGACATTATTTAGACACAGTATTGCGCCAAGAAACGGATTTTAGTTTACATAAAGGAATGGTTTATGGACTGATTTATGTGGATATTGATCACTTTAAGCAGATTAATGATGATTATGGTCATGATAACGGCGACAGAATACTGGTGCAAATAGCGGAAATTCTAACCAATAATATACGTACAGGTGATTTTGTTTTTCGTTTGGGCGGGGAAGAGTTTCTCGTTGTTCTAGGGGATATTGATGAAGTTATTATTGGTCGAGTAGCAGAAAAAATAAGAGCGAGTGTTGCTGGCTTTGCTTTTAAAATAGATAAAAACCGGAAGTTAAATGTCACAATAAGTCTTGGGACTGCATTTCATGATGGGCATCCCGATTATACCCGGACGATGAAGCAAGCTGATGACGCGTTATATAAAGCAAAAGCTAATGGTAGGAATCAGGTGGTTAATGCGGACCAACCCATAGAAACTTACCGAGGGATTAAAGAAAAAATGAAGTAAGAGGTCAATAAAGGCCGGTGATTTTACAGGACCTTTATAGCGCAGTTTTATATTAATGTTCCCTTCACTTGATTTTTTTAATAAACGGTATCTGCAGGTGTATTGTATAAATGCGAATATGGCTTAAATGAAGTATGAAGGTTATTTAAAAATTAGATCTTAACAAGTAAGTATGATTGACTGTAGAGCTGTTTGTAAATAGCCATTTAACGTCATTAAAATATCTAAAGGGAATAGCATAGTGAGTAAAGGCATGACTGAGACAATAGATGTTTTTCCTTGGAATGAAAATTTTGAGACTGGTATTGTTCAGATAGATGAACAGCACAAGGTGATTGTTAGGCTAATAAATCAAATGGCAACCCTTCTTGGTAATCAATCCGATTCACATTCATTAGACACTATATTTACTGAATTGACGGACTATACTGTTTATCATTTTGAATCTGAAGAAATCATTTGGGAGCGGTATTTACCTGTTGATTCTATCTTAAAGGATCATAAACAATCGCATGAAAGATTTATTTCAGAAGTACTCGAAATAAAAGCACAAGAAGCGCACAAATCGATGCAAGAGGTGACTGAGGATGTGCTTTCGTTTCTAACGCATTGGCTGGCATTTCATATTCTGGATAGTGATATGCGTATGAGTAAAATCATATTGGCCATGCAGTCTGGTATGACTATGGAAAGCGCTAAGCAGCATACAGATAAGGAAATGAGTGGGGTTATGAAAGTTATGATTGATACTATGCTTTCTATGTATGATCACCTTTGCTCGCGCACGCTGGATTTAAAGCGGGAAATAAACGAACGCAAGAAAATAGAAGGTAAATTGCTTTTGGCCTCAGGCGTTTTTGAAAATACTTTGGAAGCTATTTGTATTACTGACGAAAATACTCTCATCATCAATGCTAACCCCGCTTTTTTTCAATCAACGGGGTATCAAGAGCAGGAAGTCATAGGTAGGCATATAGGGATACTTAAATTCGGCTTAACAGATGAAAAGTTGATTGACTCAATATGGCAGCAGCTGGGTGAGAAAGATCATTGGAGTGGTGAAATCAATAGTAGAAATAAAAATGGAGAGATTCAGTCTGAATGGCTTGCTTTATCAACTATTAGAAATGAACAAAATACGATAATGAATTATATTGGGATTTTTTCCAATATTTCTCGTTTGATCAAAAACCAGCTTAAACTAGAACATATTGCCCATCACGATCCGTTAACGGGATTGCCCAATCGATTGTTGTTAGCCGATCGACTGGAACAGGCAATTGCAAGCGCTAAGCGGAAAAAAGAACAGTTTGCCGTTTGTTATCTTGATCTCGATGGCTTCAAGCCAGTTAATGATTGTTATGGGCATGATACGGGAGACAAGTTATTATGCGAAATTTCACAACGTATTAAAAATGTCGTTAGAGGTAATGATACTGTTGCTCGGGTAGGAGGTGATGAATTTGTTGTTTTATTCAATGAAATAACATCTTCAGTCGAGAGTAATAAATTGCTTACTCGTTTGCTGGAAGAAATTGCCCTACCTATTTTAATTCAAAATAATTCTCATAGAGTGTCGGCTAGTATAGGTGTTTCTGTCTATCCAGATGATGGAAATAATGCTGAAGTTTTATTGCATTATTCTGATAAGGCCATGTATGAAGCTAAACGATTAGGTAAATCCAGATATCAAATGTATAGCGAGAAATAACAGAAAACCTGGTTAGGTATAACTTTCAGCAACAATAAAATATTTAAAGCGTCTAATTATACTTCGCACGGCCACGGTTGCGCATTGCTATCGACAAAAATCAATAGACTATAAATTCCGCAACCGTAACCGCGCGAAGTATAACAGCCAGTACATTAATAACCGGCAACTTGCTAATAGGCATTTAAAAGAATAGGGCATCAATGGCTGTAAACTTTTCGAATATCTTGTGTTTAGTAAAACAGACTGATGGAAAGGTAGATTATAATTTTACAATCTGATGGCCTTTGTCCTGCGAAGACCAGTTTAACAATATATCTTTCTCAGTTTTTACAATTTCTGGATGGCTGCTTTTAGATTTGGATGTTAGCACG
>DAOWHF010000095.1:0-5692 GCA_030641565.1 Methylomarinum sp. | reverse complement strand
TTCAGCAACAAGTTTAAGGTTAAAGTTTTTAGCCAATCCAATAATGGCTAAAGGAATCGTAGTTAATCGAGTGTCATTTAAATTGGCTTCGTCAGTAATACCTGTAATAAAAGAACGATCTATTTTTAGCTCATCAACAGGTAGTTTATTCAAGTAACTGAGGCAAGAAAAACCGGTACCAAAATCATCAATAGATATGCTGATACCTAGTTCTTTGAGCTCTTCCAGAAGTTTGATGGTCTTATCTTCTCCATCCATTACAACGCCTTCTGTTAACTCCACTTGCATTAACTTAGGATCAACACCATGAGTTGTAATTTCTTGTAGCAGCTTTTGTTGCAAATCACCTCGATGAAATTGTATTGGAGAGATATTTACAGAAATAGGGACTAATTTAATACCATTGGCCTTCCAGCTAGCCATTGTTTTACAGACTTCCTCAATCACCCAGTTTCCAATCTGGGCAATCAGCCCTGTTTCTTCGGCGATAGGAATAAATTCGGCTGGAGAAACTGATCCTAATTGGAGACTATTCCAGCGTAATAGAGCTTCAGCACCAACAATTATTTGTTTCTCTATATCATATTTAGGTTGATATTGAACATTAAACTCATTGTGCTCTAATGCTTTGTGTAACCCCTGTTGAATAGCCATATATCTTTCGGCCTGGGTTTCTAGGCTGTCATCGAAAAACTGGAAGTTATTCCTGCCTTTCTTTTTAGCTAAATACATTGCGCTATCGGCACGCTTAATTAGCATATCTACAGTATCACCATCATTTGGAAACAGGCAGATACCCATGCTGGCAGTTACATACAATTCCTTTTCGTTAATATGGTAGGTTCTGCTGGCAGCATTAAAAATCTTTGTGATTAAAGTGTGTGTCATCTCAGTCGAATCAACATCTGGCAATATAATGGCAAATTCATCACCTCCTAAACGGCTGACAGTATCGGATTCACGAAGAGCTGTTTGCAAAGATTCTGATACGGCTATAATTAATTTATCGCCTACACCATGCCCCAATGTATCGTTAATGTTTTTAAAATGGTCTATATCAAGATAGATGACAGCGAATTGGCTGTTTTTACGCTTTGCATTTAGAATGGCTTGATTTAACCTATCTTGCATAAGTATACGGTTAGGTAAGTTAGTTAACACATCATGGTGTGCTAGATGGCGCATTTTTTCTTCGGCAGCATCACGCTGAGTAATATCAGAAAAAACCGATGCATAATGAGTAATCTCACCTGCATCATCTTTAATAACATTAATGTTTATCCATTCAAGATATAGCTCACCACCTTTTCTTTGGTTCCAAATCTCGCCAGACCATTGACCTGTTCCATTAAGACTGGCCCACATTTGTTCATAAAACTGATTGTCGTGTTTTCCTGAGCTGAGGATTCTTGGGTTAGAGCCCATAACCTCTGCTTGAGTGTAACCAGTAATCTTAGTAAATGCAGGATTAACGGCGATAAAATTACGCTGATTATCTGTAATTGTCGCAGCGAGTGAAGAACTCATAAAAACCGAAGCAGAAAGCTTTAAATTATTGGCATATTCATACTGCTTAATACATTCTCGAATTGCATCCAGCATTCTTTCAGCATTAAGTGGTTTTGGTAGAAACTTAGTAATTTCTAGTTCCAGCATAACCTCAATTATTTCATCATGATGCTCCCATGTTGCAGGAGCACTGTTTATAATAATGGGAACATCATGATCAATTTTACGGATACTTTCCACTAGCTGAAACCCACTCATAGCGGGTATATCAATGTCGGAAATGACGAGTTGTGGTCGATATTTTTTAAATAGTTGCAATGCTTCTTCAGCATTGTCAGTACTATATAAAATACCAACGCGACGCGTTAGGTATTTAGACAAATATTCCAATGCATCAGGGTCTTCTTCAATATATAGTACTGAAAGCCATTTCAGCGGAGTATGTAACTCCGATTGACCATCGTTATTTTCTGGAAATTGCACAGAGTCTAAAATATTTAATGATTGATTTTGTAACTGTGTGGTCGGCAGATAATTCAATTCTAATAAAGTGATATCATCATGCCGCAATGATTCTGGAATCTCTTGTAGCAATGTATTTATTTTATCTAGTAGTGCTTCATTGTGTTGGCTACAGATCAGTTCTGACAATATATTAACGCTGTTTGGGGTACTCTTATGTTTTTCCAGTGTCTCGGTTAATCCGTCGCTACACAGGTAGAGTCTAGCGCCTGCATTGCACTGATATACCTGTAATTCTGGTAAAAAATCATCACCCCCAACAACTCCCCATGGTAAATGATTAGATGGAAATGATTGCAAAAGAGACCCCGTAAGATCAGTCATCAAAACGTCAGGGTTTCCACAATTAAGAACTTCAATGAGTTGTCGTTCAGTATCTAGTTTTACTAGCGTTGTCGCTACAAAATGCCCATGCAAATGATGTTCATAAATTATTTGATTAAGCTCATCAGCAATCCGACAAAGACTGTAACCATGTGCCGCCAGTTTATGGAATGTTCTGGGTATATTAAGTGCTGGTAAAACTGCGGATAAACCATGTCCCATACCATCGGCTAGCATGGCATAAAGAACATTTGAAGATTGTTCAAGACAATAAAAGTCACCGCTAATAGTTTCTTTGGGCTGATTTATAATATTTGCGGTAATGTGCTGATCGTCAGTACCCAGTATTTGACTGACATAATTATGTAATTGATGTTCTTCACTCCGATATTGATTGATACTCGCTTGCATTTTATCGAGTGTTTGAGCAAGTTGTCGTTTTGCAAAAATTTTATGCTGCGCCCCAATAAGAGCAGCTGTAAGCTTTTCTGAATCAATGGGTTTTATAATATATTGAGTAGCAGACAGCTCGATAGCATCTTGCAAGTGTTCAGTATCTTTGTATGCCGATAAGAAAATAATCGGCACATCGCTATTTATACGCCGAATAGATCGACACATTTCAATACCATTCATGGAAGGCATGCGTATATCAGAAATGATTATATCTGGCTGGTGTTCTGTAAATAATTCTAATCCTTGTTTACCATTCTCTGCTTCAAATACTGTAGCGCCATTCCTTTTTAAATAAACAGAAAGAAAATGTCGAGCCTCCTCAATATCTTCTACGCATAATATACTGATGTTTTTTAATGATAATAGATGACTCTCTGATGAGGTCATTGTGCTAACTCCTGACAGTTAGATTTTGGTAAAAATAAAGTAAACTTGGCGCCATTATCTATATTTTCTACTTCAATAATCCCAGACATAGATTGTTTTATGATCAGTTGTGTAATGTATAAGCCTAAACCGCATCCATCTGGCTTTGTAGTGAAATAAGGTTTAAATATTTTCTGTAAATCATTTTCGTTAATACCTCCACCATTATCCATAATACTAATAATAGCCCATTTATCACTTTGATCAATTTCTATCGTGATTTCACCCTGTTCGATATGATTAGTCAGAATCTGATCTCTTGCATTGCTGATTAAACAGAGTATGACTTGAGACAATTCGCCTGGATGAATAAAGGCTATAACATGACTGTCAACAATATTTATTGTCAACTTTATATGATGATAAATTAAACTAGCCTCTAGTAGGTTAACTGATTCGTCTATAACATCTTCCAAGCGATTTGCACTTAGTGTTTTATCATTTTTGAAGAAATCTTTAAAATCATCTATGGTGTGTGACATTTTTTCCAACAGTTTATTGGAATGCTTTATTGAACGTCTGACACTTTTATGCGTGGCTTCACCATGGTAGAAAGCATCCTCCAGTTCCATTAATATAATAGCCAATGAATTCAATGGTTGTCGCCACTGGTGTGCGATATTACCGATCATTTTCCCCATCGCTATCATTCCTTCTTGTTGTTGCAGCATAAGGTCTTTTTTTCTATTTTCAGCAACTTCTTGTTTTACACGGTCGCCCAGTTCTTTATTTATAATACGAAGCTGTTCTTGAGTTTCCTTTTGCGGACTAATATCATGTATGGCACCAACGATTTGTTGCAGGAACTTGTTCTCGTCTAGTATCGGAGTCATGCTTGTTGATAACCATATCCAGCCACCATCAGGATTTTTAACCCGGATTTCCATATTTTTAACGGGTACACATTCATCCTGCATTTTTACTATAGCTTCCAAAAGAACCTTACAGTCATCAGGATGAAATTCATTTGACTGCAACAGGGAAAATAATGTCTCACCAACAATTAAGACAGTCTCAATTCCCAGAATTCCTGTCACTTGTTGAGAAATATAATTAACTCGGTAATCTTTATCTGCTGACCAGAGAATAACATTAGCCTCCTCAATCAAAGTACGTATTTTAGCTTCCAATTGTTTTTGTGCGCTTCATATAAGTTATTCTCAACCCGCTAATCTTGCATTCTATCACCAATCATCTGTCAACAAATAATCCTTAAATCCTATAACTCCAAACCAAATATCACTCAATATTTAAATCCACTAACAGTAACTCTGTGCTTTCTATCCCCCTAAGAACAATCACAGAACCTTATCCTTTGTATATCACCTGAAAAAGTATAGAATGCTTTTCTCTTTAGTTTTAAGGTTTTAAGGTATTCATGATTGAGATAGGCAAGTTTAATAAGTTAAAAATCATTAAGCAGTATGCTAAAGATATTCATCTTGACGGTGGAGAGTTGGGTGAAGTGCTGTTACCCGCTAACGAAGCACCTCAAGATAATAAGGTGGGTGATGAGCTTAATGTCTTTGTCTATATGGGGTCAAAAGATATCTTACAAGCGACCACACGTATGCCTCATGCTCAAGTTGACGATATTGCCTGGTTAAAGTGTGTGTCTGTTAGTGATGCCGGTGCTTTTTTAGATATGGGCTTAGCGAAAGATCTATTGCTTCCTTATAGTGAGCAGCCGCAAAAAGTGGTTGAAGGGCGATCTTGTTTGGTTAAATTGTTTTTGGATGATGATAATCGTATTGTCGCTTCGATGTTGCTGGATGAATTTGTTCAGGAAGAAGCTTTTTATTTAAAAGAAGGCCAGAAAGTTGATTTAGTGATTGCTGATGAAACAGATCTGGGCAGAAAGGCGATTATTAATAATGAATACTGGGGTGTTCTTTATAAAAATGAAATCTTCCAGAAGTTAAGAAAAGGCCAAAAAATCACCGGTTTTGTGAAAAAAGTCAGAGAAGATAAGCGTATCGACCTAGTTCTGCAAATGGCAAAATATGCCGATAAAGTGGATGCGGTGACTGAAAAAATTCTTGATAAATTAAAGTCGCAAGGCGGCGTAATTTTGGTGAATGATAAAAGTCATCCTGATTTGATTTATAAAACTTTTGGTGTCAGTAAAAAAGTCTTTAAACAGTCCATAGGTACTTTATATAAGAAGCGTATCATTTTAATTGAAAAGGACTGCATCAGTTTGGTCGATAAAAGTGAGTGAACAGGAAAAAGCATTGTCAATGACGGTATTGATGACGCCGGATATGGCTAATTTTTCTGGTAATGTGCATGGTGGTTCGTTATTAAAATTATTGGATCAAGTCGCTTATGCTTGTGCTGCTAAATACAGTAAAAGTTATGTGGTAACCGTCTCTCTTGATCAAGTGTTTTTTAAGCAGAAAGTTAGAGTGGGTGAACTGGTGACTTTTTATGCGAATGTTAATTATGTGGGGCA
>DAOWHF010000132.1:0-12362 GCA_030641565.1 Methylomarinum sp. | reverse complement strand
TCTATTTTCCAGGTTTATTTTAAGCCATTGTCTAGATATGCCTGACAATGCATAAACCGCCTCAACTAGACGTGTCCCCTCATTGAATAAAGCCAAACTGGAATGAGTCGATGTGCCGTTTATGATTGTATTGAGCAGAAGACTGTAGTTTTGATATTCGGTATTGATAGCTGTCGAGCTATTTACCAGCAAACTGTTTTTCTCAATCATGCCTATAGAGTTTTTCAGGGAATGAAAAATACGTTTAAAGATGTAAAGGTTGTTGTTAAGCTGAATAACATCATTTTCAGTCGTTGAGGTGCTTCTAGCGCGGCTGGCAATACCTCGTAGCTTGGCACTGCTTTCAAGTAATTCCGGCACCTTATAGACGATTATCTCCATCAACAGATAATTTTCCCTTTCAGGCTCATAAAGAAGTTCGTATTTATCTGCTATATGGTTTATTTGTTTATTGAGTTCTATAATAATTTGTGTAAGCTCTCTAAATATACTACGACTTAACTTTGATTCTTTACTTAAAATCAGTTGTATTTCCTTTGTAAGTCTCGGAACATCAACTCTTTCTAGCTGTGTGTTTATAATATATTGTAGTTCAAGACGCTCCTGGTTCACTTGCTCTACGTCCAAATTTGACTCTGGATGTATAGCATAAAAACCTCGATAGCGTTGCAACGCATTGCTTAAGGTATTGAATGATTCCAGCTTTTCCAGGCCTAGCAATTCGTTTTCGGTAGTATGCAGACGTTTGTGAAGATCTTGAGTATAGTTAAAGAAAAAAAAGAAAATAATGATACTGAAAAGTAAAATAGCCGAAATAACATAATTACATTTACTCATAAATAATTACCTGTTGTAACCAACTAATAAGATCTAATTTAAAATACATTATCCAAGTGTCTAAGCTGTACTGTACGATCCGGCAACAAAGCTATCAAACTACATGTTACGCTCTGCGTCATCCAAACTACGTGGCTGAGAATACAACACATTAAACAGTTTGACTATCTATAGTAATAAACGGCCGACTGTCGAGAGACTGCCAGAATATAACGATCACTCCGTGCCCGAAAAGCAAATTTTGCCCAGCCCTGCATCCACCCGTACCAATGTACGCCTCATGATGAATAGAGAACTCCCTGTCAGCAAAATTGATTAACCATGCAGCGAATATGATGAATCAATTGTGATAATGTTCGCTAATAATGCGATCCAGATTAAGATCAGCACTAACAATTCCGTTCCACTGACTGGCAATCATATGTTGTAGCTAATACTTACATTTTCCATTTTAATAATGATGTAAATTATAGCTACCTCATAGCTCACAAACATACTGCACAGTGTACTCGGTTCGGTAAAACAGCCCAAACCAAAAAATATATTTTTTCCTCTACTTATACTTTAAAATTCATGATCTTCTTTCTTAACACTGAGATATACTTCGCGCGGTCACGGTTGCAGAATTTATAGTAAGTTGATTTTTGTCGATAGCAAATGTCACTTGAAGCAGAATGCTGATTACAACCATAGCAGGCTAGGCAACCGTGACCACGCAAAGTATAAAGCGACAAATTAATCATAATTTACCTGCAAAGATGCTGAATCAAGCATGTACTTTTTCACCACAATTATTTGACAACTCACTTGACATACTAGACTAATCAGCGTATTTATTAACGATAATCATTCTTATTATTAAAGTGCGTCAGCCATAAGTTTAAACAAGGCTGTTTTTCAAAATATGCCTGCTATTAATAATGCAGATTTAAGCGTAAAAGGAATAACTTATAAGCAGACCAAATAATAACAAAAGCTGAATGTAAAAACTTAACCAAGTTGATGAGCAAAATGAATAATTCCCGGCGACGAAGACAAAATACCGGTTACCTCATAGGATTAATTTTGGGGTTGAGTAGTATTGTTATTTTGTCTATTTCATGGGGTGAATATTATTTAATGCCTGGACCCAGCAATGTAGGACATGAAAATGTTCAATGTAAATATTGTCATTTCTCAGCCCAAGGTACATTCAGACAACAAATTCAGGCCAATGTCTATTATCTGCTGGGGAAAAGACCTGCACCTGCTGACTTTGGACGCAAGAGTGTCAGTAATGAAAGTTGTTTGAGTTGTCATAATCGACCCAATGAACGTCACCCTGTCTATCGTTTTTTTGAGCCTCGCTATAAAAAAGTGCGTCAGACACTTAAACCTCAATATTGTGTTTCCTGCCATTTAGAACATACAGGCAAACGGGTTACTTTGACAGACATCAGCTATTGTCAGTCTTGTCATAAAAAACTGATTTTAAAACATGATCCTATTTCTACTCCGCATCATGAGTTAATCCTCGCTGAACGATGGCAGACCTGTCTTGGTTGCCATGATTTTCATGGCAACCATGTTATGGAAATAGAGCAAAAAGTGGAAAATTCAATTTCTTACCAAAGCATTATCGACTACTTCCAAGGTGAAGATTCACCCTATTCAGATAAAAAACACCATAAAGCAAATAAGGAGCCAGAACTATGAACCTTAATAGTTTTTTTATAAACTCGCTGCTACTGATCGCATTAAGTGTTTTTCTTTTTGTAACGGCTCCAGCGCCATTACCCCTTGCTGCTAAAAATAAAAGTGCAACTGTTGATATTAATCAAGTCTTTATGATGTTGGAGGCCGAAAATGATGCAGCTCGGGCAATATGGACTAAAGAAATTGTAAAAGCTGGCAAACAAGCAGGGTTGAAATTTGACGAAGACTGGCGAGAAAACAATGTTGAAGCAGGCCCCTTACCGGCTCTGTTTTTGAGGGAGACAGCAAGAAATATGGAGAGGAACCCATTACGTTTAAGTTTGTTTTTAGGCTCTGATTTTCCTATTAGTTCCGCCAATAAATTTGAAGACAGTCAACTTGCAAACTTTATGTTACTTAAAACTTCATCAAACCCTCAGTTTTTTCTACAACAAGATACCGCTTTGTATACCGCAATGTTCCCGGATATGGCTATTTCTCAAGTATGTGTTGATTGTCATAATGATCATAAAGATACCCCCAAAACCGATTGGAAATTAAATGACATGATGGGAGCAACAACCTGGATGTATCCAAAACAAAAAATTTCACTTGAAGAATGCCTGGCATTGTTAAATTTACTAAGAGATTCCATTAAGACTGCTTATGCGCGATATATAGACAAGGTAGCTACCTTTCAAAATCCACCTGAGATTGGAAGTAAATGGCCTAAAGAAGGTTATTTTTTACCCGATGTTAATGAGTTTATTGCCACAGTAAAGAACAAGGCTTCAGTTCTGACACTTAATTCATTACTAGAGCATTCAAAGTCTAAGCCTGAAAAAGTAGCGGTGTTATGAAAAGAATTTATAGCATCATCAGCGTATTTCTCCTTGCTAGCTATCTTTATCAGGACTGGTACAACATTAACTGGCCCTGGTTGGTAGCTATGCAAAAAGATGATATTTATAAGCAGGTATCTGGATTAATACTATTGCTTTTTATGCTTCATCAGTGGCATTTAGCACTATTACGAATAAAAAATAAAATGGCTGAAGCATACATCGAACTCAATAGACACAGAGTTTTAGGTGTATTGGCTCCAGTATTTTTGTATTTCCACTCATATAACCTGGGCAATAACTATCTTTTCTTATTAAGTACCCTCTATCTGGGTAACTATACTATAGGTTTTTTACATCCTTCAGTTTTTGGTATTAAAAACAGAAGGATTACTACTTTCTGGATCATTACTCATGTCAGCCTGTCTAGTTTTTTAATGCTGTTATTGAGTCAGCATATATACATTTCCTACTGGTATGAGTAGTTTTTAGGAATGAGGATTTAAAAAGTAATAATTCATGATGTAATCAATCAAGCACACAGGCTTATATTTTTACATCAGAAATAAGACACAGGAGAATATTTTTATGTCTAAATATCAACAATATATCTGTTCCGATTGCGACTTTATTTATGATGAAGCATTAGGCGACCCAGATTCGGGCATAGAACCAGGCACATTATGGCAAGATGTTCCTGACAACTGGATTTGTCCTGAATGCGGTGTGCCTAAAGCGCAGTTTAGTGTTTATAAAACCAGCTAAGGAACTTCTTTTCGGCTAAAAGCCCCTAACGGAAAAACCCCACAGCCCATGTAAGGTGTAATACGGCTAAGGGCCTATTACACCCTGCAGATTGTGGTTTACAATGTTGTCTATTCTTCCTGCTGTGCTAGCTTTTCCCAGGCTTGCAATCCGTCAGAAAGTAAAGTTTGACTCAATTCCTGGGATTCCACCTGGTCTAGCGCTAATGACTGTAACTCCCGCCATGAAGAGCGTTGTCTGCTTGAATAATTGCGCTCATTAATGTGCTTGCGTTGTACATGGACTTGAGCAATGAAATGCGTATATTGCCCGCAAAGTGAAAAGAACTCTGCCAGTATTGCTACATACCCCGGTGTATTAAAACCACAACGTCTTTTAGCAATTACCAATGCTTGGGGTAAATATTGCCAGTAAGTCAGCGCCTGTTTTCTCGACAGAATTTTAACTAAATAGCTCAGTTTTTCATTACCTGCTCGATAGTTGCTTTGTAAACCTGGATCAATCAATTCCAGATGCCTCATCACCCTGTCAAAATAAGCCTTCGGATGATATATACCTTCCAGAATACGCAGATAATTCTGTTCTGCCTGCTGCACAGAAAAATTAAAGGGAATAAAATTAATCACACCATCTGAGTTATTGCCGCTACTGGCTTGAATAGTCCGCCCTTCCCTTTCCATTCTTGCCATTAACCCCGTGTACGGCAATGCGTTTAATAGCCCAGCCATCACTATAGGGGCATTCGTCGCATTAACAAAATCAATAAATTCTTGCACAGACTCATTAGTATCGTGATCGAATCCATAGATCATGCCCATCATGACTCCGGCTCCGGTCTGTTCTGATATAAAACTCAACTTCTCAACCAGACTACGTTCACCACGTAGGTTCTGACGTTTTTTGGTTTCCAATAGTGATGCTTTATTAGGTGTTTCAACACCATAAAAACCATTGATAAAATTTGTTTTATGAAACCAGTGTCTTAATTCTGCCATAATCGGTGACTTATCGGCAAGACGCAGGGTTAATTCGGTGTATTTGGGATGATGATAGCCTATGCTTTCACCTATTTTGTACAGTTTTTTTAGCACATCCAGTGCTTTTCTAGGATGAGCAATAAAGTTGTCATCAACCACAAAGACCTGTCCTGTCCAACCCAGTGCCTTCATCTGACGAAAGGACTCTGTAGTCTTTTCAAACGGAGTCACTCGATAGGCTTTACCAAAGCGAGAAGGAATATCACAAAACTCACAGCTTTCTGGACAACCCCGGCTGATCTGCACCGCCATATGCACATAATTTTGCATATTAATTGAGGCATAATCCGGCTGAAAAAACTGCTCAGGTAAAACAAAGCGGCCTTTATAATACTTTTTCGCCTCGCCTTTTCTTAAGCCTTGCAGCAACTCATCAATAATACCTTCGGCTTCATTTTCCACTAGATGATCTGCAATGGTCATTAGCGGAGACTGAGGCGTAACAGCAGTACCACCAACGATTAGAATTTTGCCGAATTTTTTTATCTCAATCGCATGCTTTAACAAACTCTGTTCCTGGGCTAACATCCCTCCCATAAAAACATGATCTGCATCGCCAATCAATTCTTGCAATGGTCTGGGGTCAATATTTTTATCAACCAAAGACAACTCTTGATAATAAGGTTTAAGATGATTGTATAGCCCCATTAATCCCAACGGTGGCAATAATCTTTTTGGCAGTCCAAACTCACCAGTTTGCGCATACATTTTTAAGCTTGTTGCATAGCTCCAGAAGGTATCTTGAGTATCAAATTCCGGATAAATAAGCACTGCTTTATGGGCAATTTTTTCAATCATAGCAAACACCTTATTCTGTTTTACTCAGAAGATTGCAACTCACAATTATGTGAATGTATGGCTGATTTCCATTCTAAACCGAATGAAGTATTGCTATTAAGTTTATTTCCGAGAGGCTTTACAGCATAGAGGCCAGGTTAGGAGCATGCAGACTGAAGTCCGCCCTACACCTTCAGCTAAATTGAACATCTTAATTTTGAACCTGACTAAAGAAGTGCAGAAAGAATTATTTTTTCGTAGCGAAGTATAAGTACCTAAAACCGATATTTTTTAAGGAGTCTCTGATTAAGGTAAGAACAAACGAAATCTGGCGCCACCAAATGGACTATCATTATCAAGTTTTATAAAACCTTTGTTGTTTTTTGCGGTGTGCAGTTCAGCGATTTTAGATACAAAGTGTATGCCTAGCCCTGTACTGCTAGAAATCCAGTTACTACGAGTATTGCTAATGGAATCTATAGAGAGCAACTGTTCTGGGTAGCCTTTTCCATCATCATCTATGCAAAAAACGATATAGTTGTTTTCTTGGTATGCGGAGAGTCTAACCTGGGTGGTTGTATAACGCAGGGCGTTATTAAGAACACTGCCTAAGGCATTGCATATATGGTCGTAATCACAATAGCAATGTAAATCTTCAGGGCAGTCAGTCGTGATCTTTAAATTGTTAAGGTAAAGTAGAGGTGCTTGTTGGGCTTTAACTTCTTGTAAAATTTCAGATACTGAATATTCATCAATATCTAAAATAAAATGTGAAGAATCTATCTTATATAGTTCTAGTAACTGGATAAGACTATTATTTATTCTATTGGATTCAAACTCTAGTTGATAAAAGCTTTTATTTTCAGCATTTTTTTGATCTGCAGCCATTTCACTTATTAATCCCCTAACAGTAGCTAGTGAGTTTTTTATATCATGGATTGATGATGCCAAAATTGTTGGAAAATCAATAGAGGTTTGTTGATTATTAGACATGATAAATAGTCGATCCCAAGTAAAACGCTTTTATGTGGCTAAATTTATTATAACGCGTTAATTATTGATAAATAGCAGCTGATTCAATAAATCCAGTCATCCCCAATATTTCTACTGAGAGCATGAGCAATTAAAACTCATAAGTTTTTAATTATATGGCTGGTGTTCCTGAAGCGAGTTCTTTGGTGATTTTCTCAAATTCTAATTGAAGCTTACCTAATTTTTCAGCGGCAACCCCAACTTGTTGCGCTCTTTTTAAATAACTCCGCGCTGAGATTATATTTTCTTTTGTTGTACCTGATGTTTTTAAATTATGCAGGGTGATTTTTGTCATATTAAAAACAATAGTTTGATTATTGGGCATTTTTTCAATTGCTTTTTCAAAAACAGAGAATGCTTCTTTTATATCACCTTGCTGATAAAGTTTAACACCTTGATTGTTGATATTAATTACTTCCTGTTTGGTTTCCTTAATCAAGGCATCAGAATAGTTCTCTTGACCAATACTTGTATGCATACGACGTATATCATCAATAAAATACTTATCATCAATGTTATTTTGTATTAACAGCGAAATGATATTATCGGCCACTTCAACTTTTTCGTTTCGATAAAAAGATTTAGCAATATCCAATTGAAGTTCCTTAGGAATTTCATCTTTAAGCTCATCATATAATTCAATCACTTTTTCAAAAGCTTTTTGAGAGAGCTCTGTATTGTCTTGCTCATGATAAACTTCAGTTTCCAGTATGGCAGCTCTTAATTCTGCCTCGGGATTTTGAGTGAATTGCTTACGCATTTTTTTAAGCGTTTTCATCACCTCCTGTTGTTTATTATTTTTTGAATAAATATTTGCCAACCCCGAAAAGTCACCTGGCGATCTATGTATTGAGTGCTGGCCCAAGTTTGTGACAGCTAAATAAGCTTTTTCGGCAACATCCAAGTTGCCTGTTTTTTCTGCCAGAATAGCTAGTTTTTTTTGCCTTGAGAAAGACTGAGGAGAAATTTTTATCGCTTTGCTTACCGTTTCTTCTGCTTCTGTGGTATTTCCTAATGCTTCATAAGATTTAGCTAACCAGTCATAACATTCCATTAACATAGGATTTTTTGCTATAAGATCTTGAAAAATAACAATGGCTTGTTCATAGTCATTTTTTAGAAAAGCGATAACCCCTGTGCCAACTCTTGCCCATGGCAACTCTCTTTGTTCGATTACATCTTGATAGATAGCTGAAGCCTTGGTGTAATCCCCTCGCTCAATGGCAAGATCTGCCCTTATTTTTAACAACAGAGAGTGTAAATATTTATCGTCTTTCTTTAATAACTCATCGCAATAGTTAATTGCACTAGTAATATTACCTTTATCAATTTCTCTTTCAATATCTGATAAATATTGTTTGCGTAAGTAACATTTTTCCAGTCGTATAGACAGTTGTTCAGGGGTAAAAGGTTTTGTTAAATAGTCGTCCGGTTTATTTTCCAGTGTATTAAGCACAAAACTTGCCGATAATTCAGCTGTTACAATCATAAAGACCGCATTTATAGGGAGGAGCTTTTCGTATCTCGCCTGATCCAAAACTTGTTGACCATTTTGTCCATCCCCCAGATTGTAATCACATAACACAATATCAAATATCTGGTTTTTCATCGCCATAATGGCCGATTTGCCATTATGCGCTTCAAAAACATCTTTAGCACCTAGTTGATAAAGCATGCTTTTAATGGATTTTCGCATGACTGAATAATCTTCAATTATCAGTATGGTTTGATTTAATAAGTTAAGTTTCATATTTCTGTGTCAGTCTAAGGAGCAACTATGAAAAAATGCCATCTGTATAGACGTAGAGACGGGCATAAAATAATGTCGAAATTGATTTTTTTAAAACTATATTTTTGTACCTTGGTATTACTAATTAAAAAAACAAATTAAATCAGTTTATTTCCAGTGTACTCCTTAAGTACAAATATCACTGTCAACTTATATTCTAACCGTTAAGTATAACAATTAAACAACAAACAAATTGAGACCAATGTCTCCCAATAATCACCTTTTTCCTGCCCTTTAATTTGTCGATCTGCTTTGGAGCTCAACAATAAAACCTGCTGTAACTGCTGTTTTTTAATGCGAGACAGTGCGGTATTAACCAACTGTTTACGCTTATCCCATAACCTGTTATTTTTAAAAACAAGCTCTTTATTTTGCCCTTGTTTCAATGCTGATTGTATATTAATCAACAATCGAGCTTCTCTTGCTAAAGCCCAGACTACAACGGGCGCTGCAATACCTTCAGCTTTTAAGCCATTTAAGATTTTTATTGCTCGACTCACTCGTCCAGCCAGCACGCAGTCGGTCAGCTTAAACACATCAAAACGCGCACTATCAGCGACCACATCTTCTACCGCTTGTTTAGATATTGCCGACTCGCCATAGAGTATATAAAGCTTTTCTATTTCTTGCGATGCAGCCAATAAATTCCCTTCAATGCGAGAAGCCAAGACTCGAATACCATCTAGCGCAATTTGTAAGCCTCTTTTTTGAGCACGTCGCTGCAACCATTGAACCAAATCTGCACCATCTAACGGCCAGATTTGAATAATAACACCCGCCTTATCAATACTTTGACACCATTTTGATTTTAAGGTGGCCGCAGTTAATTTAGGTGCCGTAATCAATAACAAAGTATCTTCTGGTAAACGCTGGCAATACTCTGATAATACTTTTGAGCCTTCTGTACCCGGCTTACCGGAAGGTAATCTTAAATCTATCAGTTTCTTATCAGCAAAAAGTGATAATGAATTAGCCGCTACTAATAACTCATTCCACTCAAACCCTGTTTCTACAGAAAAAACCTCGCGAGTATTATAGCCAGCCTGTTTTGCTGCTTTGCGTATAGCATCTGCAGCCTCTCCTGATTGTAATGGCTCATCACCTGAAATCAAATAAACTGCTGCTAATTTTTTTAATGCCCCATCTAATTGTTCATGTTTTAAACGCATAGTTAAATTTTATTACTTCTTTCCAAGGCAATTCGAGAACGACTGATGATTGATTGTACGGCTTTACGGTATATTTCATCCCTGATAATTTGTTCTTCAATATTTTTAGCCAGAATCTGTTCCTGATCATTAAAATAATCACGGTTAATTTCTAAATGCTGTAATTCAGTTAATGAATTACCCTCTGCATCCAGTAAATTAAAGTTTAAGGTATAGATAATCTGATACTCATTAGCTCGACCCGTTGAGCTTAAAGACAGCACCCGCCTATCCATTTTTTCTTTAACAACCGCTACAACTATCCCAGCTTGCTGAACCTTATCTACAAGCTTGCCACCCGAAGATTTTAAAGTTTTCTGCATTATTTTATTTAATTGAGCAGAAGCACCTTGCATATAAATACGCTTTAACTCTTTAGGTAAATCAATACTTCCCCGCAAGTGATAGCCACAAGCTGAAATAAACAAAACAGTTATTAATAGAAAGGTGTTTTTAATCCGAAGCATAATTTTTTCTCATTCTATAACCAGCTGAACGTAGGGCTCTAGCTAGATTATTTCAGTAGATAAGTTTTAAGAAAGGTAGGATGGGCAAAGCTTCCGCTCCTGCTCACGCCCCTTACCTACATCCTTGTAGGCAAAGGTTCTTTCGTGCCATCACTACAAAAGTGATGGGCACGCTATCGCTTTGCCCATCCTACTAATTTCTTACATTTTTCTAAACAACAATATTAACCAATCGCTTAGGTACAACAATCACCTTTTTAGCAGCCTTACCATCCATAAAACGCATGACATGCTCATCAGCTAAAGCCATTTTCTCAATCTCATCTTTACTTGCTGATACAGGTACTAAAATATCACCACGCAATTTACCATTCACTTGAATCATCATTTTAATGGCATCTTGCTCTAGCGCAGATTCATCCACCTCTGGCCAAGATGCAATCACAATATCGCCTTCATGACCCAATTCCTGCCATATTTGTTTACAAATATGTGGGGTAATCGGTGCAAGCATTAAAGCAATCACTTCCAAGACTTCTTGGCGTACTGCTTTGGCATTATCAGAATCATCGCTAAATTTAGATAAGGTATTAACCAGTTCCATATTAGCCGCAATCACCGTATTAAACATATACCGGCGACCATAATCATCTGTAGTTTTTTTCAATGCTAAATGTAACTGACGACGTATGGCTTTTTGATCATCCGTTAATGATGATTTATCCATAGCAGGAATCGCATCATTTTGATCAACATGCAAATAAACCTGACGCCACAAACGTTTTAAGAAACGATAAGCACCTTCGACACCACTATCCGACCATTCTAAAGACTGCTCAGGTGGCGCAGCAAACATGGTAAACATACGCACCGTGTCAGCACCATATTGATTGATCAAGCCTTGAGGATCAACCGTATTACCTTTCGATTTAGACATTTTAACGCCATCTTTTAACACCATGCCTTGAGTCAATAAGCGTTTAAAGGGTTCATCACAAGTCACTAAACCTTCATCGCGTAGTAATTTGGTATAAAAACGGGCATACAATAAATGTAAAATTGCATGTTCAATACCGCCGATATAGTGATCGACTGGCAACCAATGATTAGCACTTTCAGATAACATGCTTTCATCACTTTTGCCCGCATAACGCGCAAAATACCATGATGATTCCATAAAGGTATCAAAGGTATCAGTTTCTCTTCTTGCCGCTTTACCACAGCTAGGACAATCAACATGAGGGAAAGTAGGATGAGCCGCTAAAGGTGATTGAGAACCATCTAAAACCACATCTTCTTTAGGCAATTCAACTGGCAAGTCTGCTTCTGGAACAGGTACAGTACCGCAATCATCACAATAAATAACCGGTACCGGTGCGCCCCAATAACGCTGCCTTGAAACTCCCCAGTCACGTAGACGGAAATTGGTTTTGCGCTCACCTTTATTATCGGCTTCTAATTTTTCGGCAATCGCAGTAAAAGCATCCCCAGAGTTTAAACCATCAAATTCAGCCGAATTTTTCAGTACACCTTTAGCTGTAAAAGCTTGCTCAGACACGTCGGTATCTTCACCATCTGCAGAGAAAATAACTTGCTTGATTGCAATACCATATTTGTTAGCAAACTCATAATCACGTTGATCATGAGCAGGTACAGACATGACAGCACCTGTGCCGTAGCCCATCAATACAAAGTTAGCAATCCAGACAGGTACTTGTTCGCCCGTAACAGGGTGAATCGCTTTAACCCCAGAGTCTACACCACGCTTTTCCATGGTTTCCATCGCTGCTTCCGATGTTTCCATGACTTTACATTCATCTAAGAATGCCGATATTTCTGCATTACCTTTTGATGCAGCAATAGCCACAGGATGTTCAGCAGCAACAGCTAAATAAGTCACACCCATTAAGGTATCTGGACGCGTGGTATAAATT
>DAOWHF010000120.1:0-3498 GCA_030641565.1 Methylomarinum sp. | reverse complement strand
TTGGAATACGCTTTCGTTTGACTTGTTATCCATACACAAAATCCCTGCTAATTCTAAATAAGATTAAATAATTCTTTTCAACTCAACAATTAAAGCAGGAATATCATCCTGAATAATGCTCCATACCGTATCATTATCAATTCCCAAATAGCCATGAATTAACCGGTTTCGTGTAGCAATCACCTGCCGCCATGGAATTGAGCTATATTGCTCCCTTATATCACTGGGTATATGTATCGCCGCCTCACCAATTAATTCCAAATTACGAATCGTTGCATCAAAATTCAAACCTGTTTTGGCAAACTCATCCTGATCAAAACCATCAGAATAGGCGATGACATTCTCAGCAAACCCCAGCATATCATCAAGATAAAATCGCCATTCCCTTTCAGACATTAATTGCCTCCTGCTCTATAAAAGGGCGTAATTCTTCACGCATGGCTTTTTCAGTAACCAAATCAACAGACGCATTTAACTCATCTTCGAGATAAAACTGTACACCAAAATATCTTTCAGAGGTGGCAACACCATCAAAAGCAACCACAATATCAATATCGCTTTCTGGTTTTACTTCATTCCGTACAGTAGAACCAAACAATGCCAATCGTGTTACGCCAAAGCGTTTAACTAAATCAGGTTTAAGTCTGGTTAATATAGTTAATGCTTGTTCTCGATTCATAATAAATCCAACACTTTCCGCCATTCCACTGTTAAGCTTTCCATTACGGCATACAGCTTTTTAGTGACCACTGCTTGTACAACGCCATCATTAATATCTAAATAATCATGTACCAACACATTACGAAAACCAATAATTTTCAATACTTCTTCATGTTGTTTCAAGGTTAAATCACCGCGACTTTTCAACTCGTCCAAGGCTTCACGTGATTGGCTAAGCGATAGCTGATATTTCTGTTGCACAAGATAACGTGACAGCCCAATAAATGATTCAATATAAACTTGTAATGCCCGCTGTATTGCTAAAAAGTCACGTTCTGTCCATGTACTGGCGTCTTCCTGGCTATATTCATCTAAAATTCGCAACATCCTTTGCTGATGCCGAATTAATGATTGTTCATAGGCAATATCTCTCATAATCCTTTTCCCATTTGGATAAAATACTTTGTTCAACACGTTTAACATGTGGCACGTTAGCATCAAACCACTTAACCGCTGACATCACAATACTGTATTGCAAATACACAGGGGCGGTTTCTAAATCAACAATGCTAATTTGATTATATTGCTTTAGCTCGCGTTCTATCGCGGCTTCCAGCATTTGCGGACGTAATAAACGTGCCGTTAAATCAGTTTCATAATCGCTAAATAAAACAGCAATATCCCAATCACTACTTGAATGAGCCGTGTGTTTCGCGCGTGAACCATACAAGTATATGGCATCCACCTGAGCATGAGTTTTAATCAGCTGAATTAAACTTTCTACATTTAACATTCTTATATCAATAACTTTTATGAATTGATAAGCACGGGATAAACTCCCCTTACCTATCCTATATTATTCCTTATTATCTAATCTCAGTCTGGCATTAATAACTACTTGGTGTAATTGTTGTTCCAGCTCTGCTTTCGGTGGCAATACCGTTAAATATTCTGCGACATGAATACCGCTTTGATCCATTTCCAATAGCTCAATTTGTTCTTGTTTTTTACCTGCACACAAAATAATGCCCAGCGGCGGATTTTCATCCACCTCTTGTTCATGTTTGGCTAACCAGCGTAAATACAACTCCATTTGACCTTTATATTCCGCTTTAAAACGCCCGACTTTTAAATCAATCGCCACTAAGCGTTTTAGCTTACGATTATAAAATAACAAGTCAATATAAAAATCGTCCTCATCAATCTGTAAACGCTTTTGCCGTGCAATAAACGTAAAACCTGAACCTAATTCCAATAAAAACTGCTCTAACTCGCGTAAAATGGCATCTTCCAGATCTTTTTCTAAGTAGCTATCATTGAGATATAAAAAACCCAGCACATAAGGGTCTTTTAAAATCAGGTTTTGATTTACCTGTCCCGAACCGCGTAACAACTGCAATTCCTGGCTAATGGTTTGCTCTGGCTTTTTTGAAATAGCGGTACGTTCAAAAAGTTGAGAATCAATTCGCTCTGTTAAAGTACGTGTAGACCAGCGTTCTTGCATTGCCATAGCGAGATAAAACTCTCGTTTTAGCTTATTTTCAATATAAACTAGCTGCTTTAAATGTGACCAACTCAATTGTCTCCGCACTGTAGAGACAATTTCTTGGTCTGGAAACGTTTCAGCAAAACGTAAACAATGCCGTAATTGTTGACTGCTCCAGCCTTTACCTACAGACTGAGATAATTGCTTCGCCAGTGTTTTAATAATTTGTTGGCCGTATTCCGCTCGCTCGCCTTTTAACACCTCATCGGCAATCCGTTTACCCACTTGCCAATACAATAAAGTCAGCTCTGCATTTACCGTCACAGCCGCTTGTTGTTTGGCTGATTGAATGAGATCTTTTACCTCAATGAATAAATCGGTATTGCTTAAAGGCTGATTCATAAAATAGCCTCCATAAAACACACATCAGTAGGATGGGCAAAGCGATAGCGTACCCATCTTTTATTATGCTGTATTTTGATGGGCACGGGATAAAGCCCCTTTGCCCATCCTACTTGTTGGCTCATATGCTGGCTTCCATTTTTTCTTTATTTGGAGATTGCCAGTTTCTTACATCTATTTTACCTGTGACGGCTGCGGAGATTAGGGCTGTGCGGCGTTCTCTAATTAAATCAACTGCATCCAGGGATCTAGCAATCAAGTTATCCATTTTATTGCACTGCCCATGCACGTATACAACAATATCTTTTTGTTCATTTAGATCAGGAAGTATAAAACGAGTTGCTTTAAAGTCGCCAAGTGAAACACGTTTTCTTGTACCTTCAACACTAATATCGTTAATCACCATTTGGCCAAAATCAGAGTTCAATAACATTGTTAAAAAGAATGGAGTTGCCACTTTACGATCCACTCTGATTCTTATGACATCTTGTGTAATAATTGCATCAGCTTCATTTTCTGGATATACACAAGCTTCACCAGGAGGGTCGCCAACCTTTGAAATTAAAACATCACCTGATTTAACCTTGCAAACTTCCAGTTGTTCAGCTTTTTCTGTAGTAACACAAACCCTACTCTTCCTTTTATAACCTGTTCGTTTTAAATCACGAATATAAACGACAGGGACTCCATCTTCTCTTAGTTCACTTGCCAATAAATCACTGCCAAATGGACCATTAACAAAACTTCCTCTGTTACTTTCTGAAACGTTAGATAGCTTCACTTTAGTAACCCAATGCTCAGGCACTTCACCCAACCACTCAACACCTGAATCGCGCATGGGAGCGTTGGGGTTTAAACCTTTGGTCACGGCATGGCTAATCACTGCCTGACGTTTTTCTTTTAGCAGTTTGATCAGCTGTTGTTGTTTTTCGATCAGGGTATCGATTTTG
>DAOWHF010000109.1:0-2274 GCA_030641565.1 Methylomarinum sp. | reverse complement strand
TGATTTACTACTAGGTAAGGGTGATTCTCAATAGCTAAAGCACTTTGTAAGTATCCATTTGGTTAGGATTATTAAATGGTTTTAGCTATACAGGTAATTGAATTTAAAATGTTGTAGCCTGAAAACACTAGTTTTTTTATCATCCGCAGTCATTAATCTTGCTGCTAAGTTATGATCAGTCAAGTAGGATGGGCAAAGGGGCTTTATCCCGTGCCCATCATTATTGTTATAAAACAAGATGGGCACGTCGTTGTATATTAAATACATCTCTTAAACACAAGGTTTTTAACATGAAGAGGTTATAGTAAGAACTGATTTTCTGGGGAAGCCGACCCATCCTGAAGCTTTGAGCTTGTACGTAGATTGGCTCCCCACCCTCGTCATCCATATCGTGGAGTATCTACGTAGGGATTGTGAATGGATAATAAATCAAACACAATGGTTTTTCCATGCTCTAATTTAGATAATGTCATTTTTAAAGGCAGGAAATTAGAAAATAAAGCTGAGCTTAAAAGTTTGACTGTGATGGTGTTGTTTTGATGGTGAAATGGATTTTAAGCACATTGTTTAGCCAAATACCGCGCAATTGTACTGGTCTTAAAATGATTGTTGGCGTTTAATTATAGCTTTAATAATTCTGTCAAAATAATTATGTATAATTAACGCAGTAAGGATTAATGCGGTGCCTGTTGCTATTTTTAAGGTGAAAGGTTCATTGTTAATGGTATGCCCCAGATAGAGCGCCAGTACAGGTGAGATCATGGGAATCATTGCAACCGTGGTCGCTGGCAAATGAATGAGCACGTAATAATAAAGTACAAAGCCTATTGTGGTTGCTATGATGCCTAAATAAAGAATTGAAACAATGTTAATGAGCGGTAATTGCTGAGGCCATTGGGCATTGTCAAACACTATCCATGTGAACATATAAGCGGGTAATGCAAATAATAACCCGCCGGTTACTTGGGTTGTCGCGGGAAGTTTTGCGTTAATACGTTTTACCCAAACCGCACTGGCTGTTTGTAAAGTAACGGCAAGTAATACCGCGCAGATGGCATATACAGCATCAATGTTTATTTGCAATGCTGAATTGAATATAATCGTTAAGCCTGATAAACCTAGGCAATATGCAGTGAATCTGCCGAAACTTAGCGTTTGCTCTTTTAACCAAATAGTAGCGAATAAGGTGGTTAAAAAAGGCGATAAACCAAAAATCACAGACACCCAGCCAGAAGGGATAAATTGAGCGCCCCAATACACAGACATCATTGCTGCATAAATTTGTATGGCGACTGCAAAATAGGTGATTTTTGCTTTACGATGGGAAGGCAGGCGTTTTCGTCGAATGATTAATAATAAAATCATACAGACTGCACCTATAGTCATACGTGCGCCGGCACCAAAAATAAATCCAGCTTCTTCGCCACTCCATTTTATTGCCAAAGGCGTGGTTGCCCATAAAATAATGATACTGAGGTAGGCTAAAGCGATACGCATAGATGACTCTTGCAGATTAAACACAGCCCATTCCAAAGGAAGAGTGGGATGAGAGGGGCTAAAGAATCGATATGCCACTGATAATATAGATTAATCTCGCTATTCCTCTGGATGATTGGATGATTGCTGATAACGTTATAAATGTTTAAAAGCAAGATCAGGTTTGAACATGCTAGTTTAATCGACTAGACTTCTCACAGGTCAGGTTTTTCTTGGGGTGTATTGTTTTGTAAGTCGGTTCATTATATCTAAATTATGATGAAGGCTTAACAGTTTGATTTCTTGATATTTTGTTAACTTGGCTGAAAACAAATAAAAATGGTACTGTATTTCATATAGCCATGTATATTCTAAGGTTATTTTCTGGTTAACTGATTATCTACTAAAACACGGATGTTGATAGGATCAATATCTACTATAAAAAACATATATTTCTCTCATTATGGCTAAAATTCTGATTGTTGAAGATAGTAAAACACAAGAGCTTCTTTTAAAGATAACGCTTGAAAAAGCGGGGCATCAAGTACTTTGTGCCGACTCAGGACAATTAGCAATAGACATTGCTCGCCAACAAATACCAGACATCATTATTACCGATATACGTATGCCAGATATGAATGGGTATGAGGTATCGTGGGAGATCAAAAATGATTTTACGCTTAAACATATTCCGGTCATTTTGTTGTCTCAGCTTTCGGAAACTAAAGATATTATAACGGGGCTCGAGTCATTGGCTGATTCTTATGTGATTAAGCCATTTGAAGAGTCAGAGTTATT
>DAOWHF010000330.1:0-15947 GCA_030641565.1 Methylomarinum sp. | reverse complement strand
GAGCCGCTAACCGCAATTTTAAATTTACGAGGTAAGTAAGCAAACTCAGGGTGTAATGTGGTCCATTGACGGATAATTTCGCAATAAGCACGTGAGTCTTCAATTTCATCGGTACAAACTCCAGCTAAGTGGTCAGTCGTAGTGTTTCTTAAGCAGTTACCACTGGTTTGAATGGCATGCATTTGAACACTGGCTAGATCAGCAAGAATATCGGGGATATTTTTTAATTCAGGCCAGTTAAATTGAATGTTTTGACGGGTGGTGATGTGGGCATAGCCTTTGTCGTATTTTCTGGCTACATGCGCGAGCATACGTAGTTGGGCTGATGAAAGTAAACCATAAGGACCTGCAACACGAAGCATGGGGGCATGGATTTGAACGTAGACGCCATTCATTAAGCGTAATGCGCGATATTCATCTTCACCGATTTCGCCCTTTAAATAGCGTTCGGTCTGTCCTCTAAATTGAGTAACCCTTTCATTTAAGAGGGTCTGGTCGTTGTCGTTATACTGATACATAAAGTGTTTTGCGCTAGTTTAGAGCGAATAAATCAAGACCGCTAATCATATACTGAGATGCTTTAAATGACAAAGTTAATTGTAAGATGGTACTATTGAGGGTTGTTTTGTCTTGCTTTTAATCTGAATCCGTATTGAGATGTGGATTGAGGTTTAAATTAATTTACTAACTTGTTGGTCGGGGAGGTCGTTTTGTTGCGTTTGTTGTTGGTCTTAGCAGGCTTGTTGTTTTTACCTCAGGTGGCAATGGCTGAAGAAGCTGTTGCTAATTTAGGTCTTACAGGAACTGAGAGAGGGATTTATACTGTTCTCATTTTTATCATTGCTTACGGCTTTGTTATGGCCGAAGAATTCACAGGGATGCGTAAATCTAAGCCTGTTATTCTTGTTGCAGGATTGATTTGGGCGCATGCGGCTATTCTCGCAACTGAAGCAGGGGTTTCTACGGAAGATTTGCACGAAGCTTTTGAATTTAATTTAAAAGAGTACGGCGCTTTGATGTTGTTTTTGCTGGTTGCAATGACATATATCAATGCAATGGCTGAACGAAATGTTTTTGAAGCATTAAGATCATGGATGATCAGAAAACAGTTTAACTACAAGCAACTGTTTTGGGTCACCGGGATCATTACTTTCTTTTTATCAGCCGTTGCCGATAACTTAACGTCAGCCTTATTGGTGGGTGCAGTAGTTATGGCGGTGGGTAAGGGTAATGATAAGTTTATTGCAATTGGTTTGGTTAACTTAGTGGTTGCTGCTAATGCTGGTGGTGCATTTAGTCCTTTTGGCGATATTACAACCTTAATGGTTTGGCAAGCAGGCTATGCAGAATTTTTTGACTTCTTTGCATTGTTTATTCCTTCTGTTGTTAACTATGTTATACCTGCGTGCTTTATGTATATGGCTGTTCCTGATGAGCAACCTGTTGCTTCTGATGAAGCTGCAATTGAATTAAAGCCTGGTGCGATTCAAGTTTGTGTATTATTTTTATTAACGATTGTCACAGCCGTTAGTTTTAAACAGTTCTTACACTTACCTCCTTTTATGGGCATGATGGTTGGTTTATCAGTATTAATGATTTATGGTTATAGTATTAACAAGCTATATCAAGATGAATCATTCGATATTTTTAACAAAGTGCGTGATGCAGAATGGGATACTTTATTCTTCTTCTTTGGTGTGGTATTTGCCGTAGGTGGTTTGGGTTATATTGGTTACCTAGAGTTACTTTCAGGTGCTATGTATGAAGGTTTAGGTGATACAACTGCTAACGTATTGGTTGGATTTATTTCAGCAATTGTTGATAACATCCCGGTAATGTTTGCGGTATTAAATATGAATTTAGAGATGGATTTATATCAATGGTTGATGGTGACATTAACAGCAGGAACCGGTGGTTCTATGTTGTCTGTAGGTTCAGCGGCAGGTGTCGCGCTGATGGGGCAATCAAACCATAAATATACTTTCTTTAGTCATATGAAGTGGGCGCCTGTGATTGCGCTGGGCTATTTTGCGAGTATTTTTACGCATTATTTGGTTAATGGCTAGTGACTGTTGCGCTGGGTAGTTTGTTCTGAAACAAGCTATTTAGGCAGTCTGAAAAAATATAAAAAGCATCTTGCGGGTTTGCGTTATTGCGGATCTGAAGGTGCTTTTTTTGTAAGCTCCAGGGTAAAAGTATTTTTAAAGTTAAATTAATGTCGGAAAGTAGAAAGTACAATGCTTTTTATCACTAAAGAATAGTTGTGTTTAGCAAGTCTGGATAGCTTGTCTAACTCTAGTGAAATAATATATCCATACACGTTCCTTTCAGTTAGTTGAGGGGCTTTCTGCTCCGAAAAAATAGAACTCGACTACATTACTTATATAGACCTATGACAACTGCAAATTCTTGGCGTCAGGCTTTCTCTATTTATGCTCAGCCGCGAGTACTGGGTATGGTTTTTCTGGGTTTTTCTGCCGGACTTCCATTTTTACTGGTTTTTTCTACCTTATCAGCCTGGTTAAGGGATGAAGGCGTGGCCAGATCCGTTATTGGTTTTTTTAGTTGGGTGGGGATTACCTATTCAATTAAGTTCTTTTGGGCGCCAGTTGTTGATAGGTTGCCTTTGCCTGTACTGACTCGAATCTTAGGAAAGAGGCGTAGTTGGATGTTGTTTGCGCAGATAGGGATTGCCGCTGGCTTGGTGGGGATGGGATTTTTAGATTCGCAGACTCAGTTGCAACAAATTGCATTGTTTGCGGTTTGGATTGCCTTTTGTTCGGCGACTCAAGATATTGTTATTGATGCTTATCGGATTGAGGCGGTTGTGCCTGAGTATCAAGGGGCAATGGCGGCAACTTATGTTTTAGGGTATAGGGTTGCATTATTAGTCGCAGGAGCTGGTGCGTTTTATATTGCTGATTATGCTAGTTGGCAGGTTGCCTATTACGTGATGGCGGCAGCCATGGGTATCGGTGTCGTAGCGACTTTATTTATCAGAGAGCCTGAGCATAAGATCAGTAAAACTGCTAGGCAGGCAGAAGATGATGTGGACACAATGGTCGGGTTGGCTCATTCTTCGTCTGCTATCGCTAAGTTGCTTATATGGTTTGCAGAGGCAATAGCCAGTCCTTTTTTAGAGTTTTTTCGGCGTAATGGCCAGACAGGTTTGTTGATATTGGGTCTGATTGCCGTTTATAAAATGAGTGACATTACTATGGGTGTTATGGCAAATCCTTTTTATCTGGACTTGGGCTTTAGTAAAAAAGAAATTGCTGATGTCAGTAAGATATTTGGTTTTTTTATGACCATTGCAGGTGCATCATTGGGTGGGGTGATGGTCGTGCGGTACGGTATTATGAAGCCTTTGTTGTTTGGTGCGGTAATGGTTGCTTTAACTAATTTGCTATTTGCTTTGCTTGCGCTATCAGAACCTAATTTAATGCTGTTAGCTGGGGTGATTAGTGCAGATAATTTAAGTGGAGGTATTGCAACATCTGTTTTTATTGCTTATTTATCAAGCTTGACCAGTAGCGCATATACAGCAACACAGTATGCCTTGTTTAGCTCCTTAATGACCTTGCCCGCAAAGCTGTTAGGAGGGTTTTCAGGGATAGTGGTAGATAGTTATGGGTATCACAGTTTTTTTATCTATGCTTCGGCTGTTGGCTTGCCCGCTATTATTTTGGTTGTGATCTTAATGCGGCGACAGCAAGCAGAGTAGAGCGGACCTTAGTCCGCTCTTTTTGCGATTTAAAGTGAATAGTCGTAGTCCACAATCAGTGGTGCATGGTCAGAGAATCGTTCATCTTTATAAATTGACGTGGATTGCACTTTGTTTTGCAAACCTTCGCTGATTATTTGGTAGTCAATGCGCCACCCCACATTTTTAGCCCACGCCTGTCCTCGATTTGACCACCAGGTATATTGCTCTTCTTGCTGGTTAACAAGACGAAAAGCATCAAACCATTGCTTTTGAGAAAATAAAGTATCCATCCATTCACGCTCTTCAGGTAAAAAACCCGAATTATTTTTATTGCCTTTCCAGTTTTTTAGGTCTATTTCTTTGTGAGCAATATTCCAATCACCACAAATAATATAATCACGTCCATTTTTCTCAAGTTCATTCAAGTACGGAAGGAAGCGGTTAAGAAAACTGAATTTAAAGGCTTGGCGTTCTTCGCCAGATGAGCCGGAAGGTAAATAAAGGGATATTACGCTTAAGTTACCTATTTGCGCTTCTATAAAGCGACCCTCGCTATCGATGTCGTGCCAGCCAAGTCCTTGAGTTACAGTGCAAGGTTCTTTTTTGCAATAGATGGCGACACCGCTATAGCCTTTTTTTACTGCGTCATGATAGAAACAGTGGTAACCTTTAGGCCAAAAGTCCTCGGCTTTAAGTTGTTCGGTTTGTGCTTTGGTTTCTTGAATGCAAACAATATCGGCATTTTTTTCTTGTAACCAAGGGAAGAAACCTTTGCGCTCAGCGGCTCTAATACCGTTTGCATTGAGTGAAATAATACGCATATCAAATTGAATGTTGCAGAAATGTTAAGTAAATCGTATTATACTCAGTTCTCTAATATGTATGCAGCCCATTTTAAGGGCGATGTGGAATCAAAATGAAACCAGAAATTCATCCTGAATATAAACAAATTACTGTAACCTGTGGTTGTGGTAATAAATTTGAAACCGGTTCGGTATTGACTAAAGACTTGCATGTGGAAGTATGCTCTTCATGTCACCCTTTTTATACGGGTAAGCAAAGAGTTGTTGATACAGCGGGTCGTGTTGATAAATTCCGTAAGAAATTCGGTAAGTAAGCTACTTTTACATTTTCCTGTAGTTAATTAGGTTTTGTAAGCAAAGAGTTATGGTTTATGGCTAAAGATACGGTAACAATAAAAAATAACGCAACAGGCAAGGAAGCAGATTTTGCTTTGCAGAGGAGTGCTGTCGGTACGCCTGCTGTTGAAATAAGCGCTTTAAATAAAGAATTGGGTATATTTACTTATGACCCAGGCTTTATGTCTACCGCAAGCTGTAAAAGTGCTATTACCTATATTGACGGAGAAAATGGAGTTTTGCTTTATCGGGGTTACCCTATAGAGCAGTTGGCAAACAACAGTTCATTTCTTGAGGTCGCTTATTTATTAATGAATGGTGAGCTGCCTTCCGAAATTGAATTGCTGTCTTTTACTGATGAAATTAAGCAGCACTCCATGATTCACGAGTCGTTAAGAATTTTCTTTAACGGTTTTCACTATGATGCGCATCCAATGGCAATGATGGTGGGTGTGATGGGGTCGTTATCGGCTTTTTATCATAGTGAACTGGATATGAATGACCCAGAGCATAGACGGATTTCTGCTATGCGTATGGTTGCCAAGATGCCTACAATTGCAGCTGCGAGTCATCGGCACTCTGTTGGCTGGCCATTTGTTTATCCTAGGCAAGATTTAGGGTATTGCGAGAACTTCATGAATATGATGTTTTCATTGCCTGGTCAGAAATATATTGATCAAAGTAACTATATTGATCCAGTTGCAGTAAAGGCACTTAATTTATTGTTTATCTTGCATGCTGATCACGAACAAAATGCAAGTACATCAACAGTTAGACTGGCGAGTAGTACAGGGGCAAACCCTTACGCTTGTGTTGCGGCTGGTATTTCTGCATTATGGGGGCCTGCCCACGGTGGCGCCAATGAAGCGGTATTAAGTATGCTGGCAGAAATTGGAACCGTTGATAAAATCCCCGAATATATAGCTAAAGCAAAAGATAAAAATGATCCTTTTAGATTAATGGGATTTGGGCATAGAGTTTATAAAAACTTTGATCCAAGAGCGACGATTACTCGCGCAACCTGTTATGAGGTATTGGAAAAATTCCCTAGTGATGATCCTTTATTTGAGTTAGCTCTAGAATTAGAAGAGTACGCTTTAAAAGATGATTACTTTATCGAAAAGAAGTTATACCCTAATGTCGATTTTTATTCTGGCATTATCTATAAAGCCTTAAAAATCCCAGTAGATATGTTTACTGTGATGTTTGTGATTGCACGAACTGCGGGCTGGGTTTCTCATTGGATGGAAATGATGTCAGAACCTGGGCATCGGATCGGCAGGCCACGTCAAATTTATACAGGCTATGATGTTCGTGACTATTCATCTATTGATAAGCGATAAATCCATATTACTATGTCCTTTCGGTGTAAGGCTTTAGCAGTACGGGTAATTGTAGGTAATTGAATTGACTGCATTACACAGGGTTTCCTTACTCTGTGTTCTCCCAAAGGTTCAGTGCTAATAATTGTTTTGAGTGACGCAAGCTATAGGCTTTTAGTTCATAGAGCTGAATATCTCAATATGACAGAGTGTAAAAGGGATGTTAATGTTATCCCTTTACTTGCCTCCTTGTTAAAATAAACTTTCTTCTTCTACTGCTATACCCTCTTGTTCCTCTGATTCAGTTTCAATAGTCGAGAATTCGGTAGGACGATAATTCCATCTAAAGTATTCCCAAAGACCGTTGTCAGTAGAGTGTGTGAGCAATCCATTTCTTGGGTCAATATAAGCTTTATTGATTCCTTCTGGTATTTCTAAAGCTTGTTCTGGTTTATCTTTTAAAGCAACTTTCATAAAATCTATCCAGATAGGTAATGCCGCTTTGCCTCCTGTTTCACGTCTGCCTAATGGTTTGGCCGTATCAAACCCTAGCCACGCAGTTGCTGCAATGCCAGAACTAAAACCGTTAAACCAAGCATCTCTCTGGTCATTTGTTGTTCCTGTTTTGCCGGCAAGGTCTATACGGTTTAATACTTTTGCACGTGTTGCTGTGCCTCTTTGGACTACATCGCGTAATAAAGAATTCATCAAGAAGTTAACTTGAGGGCTGATGATGCGTGGAGCATAACCTTTTTTGTTTGGATGTGCTTCATCACAAAGTGCGCAGGCAATATCAGGGGATGCTTGGAATAATATATTACCTTTATGGTCTTCAATTCGGTCAATAAAATAAGGTTTAATGAGAAAGCCTCCGTTAGCAAAAACTGAATAAACCGTAGCCATTTGTAATGGTGTTGCATGGCCGCTTCCTAGTGCCAGTGACAGACTCTTGGGGAGTTGTTCTTCAGTAAATCCAAAGCGTAAGGCTGTGTTGGTGACTTTGTCTATTCCTAGTTCTCGAAGTAGGCGAATGGATATAAGATTTCTTGAGTTGCGTAAAGCGGTTCTAAGCGATGTCATGCCAAAGAACTTTTTACTGTAATTTTCGGGGCGCCATTCGCTTTCTTGTGTAGGATCATCAACTACAACGGGGGCATCATTGATTACGCTAGCCGCTGTAAAACCATTTTCCAGTGCTGTGGTGTAAATAATGGGTTTAAATCCTGAGCCGGGTTGGCGCTTAGATTGGATGACGCGATTATATTTATTGTGAAAAAAGTCAAAACCGCCAGATAAAGCGAGTATGGCGCCATTGTTTGAGTTTAAGGCGACAAATGCCGCTTCAGCTTCAGGAATTTGAGATAACGCCCAGGTTTGGTCTTCGAGTTGCCTGACTGTGATTAGGTCGTTAGGCGCTAATACATCGGTTATTGATTTTAAATCAGGGCCTAAGTAATTACTGGTTTTAAATTTTCTTGCCCATTTTATGTTGTCAAAAGGGAGTTCAATTAAGGAGTTATCTTGAAGTTTTGCAATGGCAATGTCATCTTTTATTTCAATGACCTGCGCTGATTGAAGGCCGCCAGTGGTAATATAGTCAGAGGTGGTAAAGTCGGTTTTGTTCTGGTGGGGTAGAGATCGATAGCCGTGACGTTGATCGTAATTATACAATGCTGTTTGCAGAGCCGAGGTCGCTGACGATTGTAGTTCGCTCACTAGTGTTGTATGGATATTTAAACCTAGGGTGTAAGCTCTATCACCATATTGATTAACGATTTCTTTGCGAACCATTTCAGCAATAAACGGTGCGGGTGATTCAAGTTGATTAGAATGAAGCGCTGCTGAAATAGGTTGTTTAATCGCTAGGTTGAAATCTGATTGATTAATGTAATTAAGCTTATGCATACGACGTAAAACATAATCTCTACGTTGATGAGCTCTTTTAGGGTCCGTGATGGGGTTATAGGCAGAAGGCGCTTTAGGTAGTCCTGCGATCATGGCAAGTTGAGATAAATCAAGTTCGGAGAGCGCTTTACCATAGTAAGTTGATGCGGCCGCAGCGACACCATAAGAGCGGTGTCCCAGATATATTTTGTTTAAATAAAGTTCAAGGATTTTGTCTTTGGAGTATTCCCGTTCTATTTGTAATGCTAAGATTATCTCTTTAATTTTTCGTATATATGTCTTTTCTCTGCTCAGTAGAAAATTTCGGGTAACTTGCATGGTAATTGTGCTGCCTCCCTGCTTCTTCTTTCCCGTTATTAAAAGTTGAAAAGCCGCACGAGTTAAACCTTTAAAATCAACCCCTGGGTGAGAGTAAAAGTTACCATCTTCCGCGGCAAGAAATGCATTGATTAGCTGTTGAGGTACTTCATTTATTTTAATGGGAGATCTTTTTTTCTCACCAAATTGAGCCAATAAAAGACCATCTTGAGTGTAAATGCTTAAAGGGATTTGGTATTCAACGTCATTAAGCTGGGAGGTGTCGGGTAGGTCTTTTTGTAACTGTTGAATAAAAAGCCCGCCTGCAATAGCTATGCAGATTGCAATTATTACAAAAAGAAAAAAAGTCCACTTTAAGGTTTTGTAAAAAAGTTTTCGCTTTGTGCTCACAATAATAGTGTATGTAAAAGAGATGAAATTATTTTAGAAGCAGGTATGAAATAAGCGGGTCAATTATGTCGAAAACTTCAAGCGTACAATTTGGATTGAAGTCTACTGTTTAAAATTGCTTAAGTTATTTCTGATGCGTTCCTTGGTGGTGTTTTTTTGATTTATTTTGAGATCATGTTTTCAAAATAATGCGGAGTCTAAAGTTTTGTATATCATTATCTATATTGAAGGCATGGTGTCATGCATGTAACTTAATAGGATAAGGAGAAAAAATCAATGGCAGAACAGTAAAGCTTTGGTATGGGTTATGGGGAATAACAAGGGAATTAGTTGCTTTTACTGTCTATCTATTTGTTTTGTAAGGTGTGTTTTTTGTGCTATTGCTTTTTATATAATGGCGAGTGTGGCTGAAATTATTTCGATAGAATGAAGTATAAGGTTGAAATTATGTTGGTTAAGTGATTTTTAGTAAAAAACAAATACTTTTTATGGGAAAAAACAAAAAGACTACTATACTTTGTCGGTAAGGTAACTTTAAATGTTTGTTAACAGCTAAAGTTTTGCATTAAAAAACAATGCAGTAAATTATTTATTTGAGTTTTTACATGATTAAAAGGGTTCATGAATGAGCTGGTTTAACAGAGGGCAACCTGCAGTTCTTGGTATTGATATCAGTTCAGCAGCAATAAAGTTATTAGAGTTAAGTAAGTCTGGAGCTCGTTATAAGGTGGAGAGTTATGCAGTAGCACCTTTGCCTCAAGATGCTGTTATTGATAAAAACATCGCAAATGTCGATGTTATTGCCAATGCAATTAAAGCCGCTGTTAAACAGTCGGGGACAAAGACTAAACTAGCTAGTGTCGCAGTTGCTGGTTCCTCAGTGATGACTAAGGTTATCTCTATGCCTAGTTCTTTAACTGAAGATGAAATGGAAGAGCAGATATTGGTGGAAGCAGACCAGTATGTTCCTTATTCGCTTGATGAGGTTAATCTTGACTTTGAGGTGCAGAGACAAACTGAAAATAATCCCGAAATGGTTGATGTTTTGTTGGCAGCCTCTAGGCGAGAAAATGTTGAAGATAGAGTCGAAGTTTTAGATATAGCGGGTTTAAAAGCACAGGTTGTTGATGTAGAAGCATTTGCTATGGAGAATGCATTTTCATTGTTAACCGATCAGTTACCTGATGCCATTGAAAATCAAACGATAGCGATTGCAGATATTGGTTCAACCATGTCGACCTTAAATGTGATACATGATGGTCGAACCGTGTATACGCGCGAACAAGGTTTTGGTGGTAAGCAGTTGACTGAGGAAATTCAGCGACGATACGGCTTGTCTTATGAAGAAGCTGGCTTAGCAAAAAGACACGGTGGACTGCCAGATAATTACATGACCGATGTATTGGATCCGTTTAAAAAAGCAATGGTTCAGCAAATAGCGCGTTCTTTGCAATTTTTTGTTTCTTCCAGTGCAAACAGAGGTGTAGATAGTATTGTTTTGGCAGGAGGCTGTTCATCTATAGCAGGATTGGAAAAATTAGTCGAACAGAATTTGGGGATTCCTGCATATATAGCCAATCCTTTTATCAATATGGCATTATCTAACAGAGTGAAACCTCAGAGTTTAAGTAATGACGCACCTTCAATGATGATTGCATGTGGCTTGGCCTTGAGGAGTTTTGATTAATGGCAAGAATAAATTTACTTCCTTGGCGTGAAGAGCTTCGTAAGCAAAAACAGCAAGACTTTGTATCAGCAATAGGTGCGGGGGTTGTTGTGACGTGTATTTTATTTGCATTTGTTTATTTTTATATTGAAGGGATGAAAGAATATCAACAAAGCCGGAACGCTATGCTTGACGATGAGATTCGAATAGTCAATAAAAAGATCAAAGAAATCCAAGATATTGAACGTAAAAAAAGCCAACTTTTAACTAAAATTGAAGTGATTCAAGCATTACAAGAAAGTCGGCCACAAATTGTTCATTTATTTGATGAGTTGGCAAAAAGCACCCCTGAGGGTATTTTTCTGACTAAGTTTAAGCAGACGGGGAAAGTATTAAATTTTACGGGTAAAGCACAATCAAATGCTCGTGTTTCTGCTTATATGCGAGGGGTAGATAAATCACCATGGATGGAATCTCCAGTATTGAAAGTGATTAAGGGGCAAGGTAAGGCGACTAGTGGACAGTCCAATGATTTTTCTATGGTTGCTAAACAAGGAGAGAATAAGCCAAAGGAGGATAAGAAATAATGAATTTATCAGAAGTTAATTGGGATTTTGAGGCCGCAGGTTCCTGGCCTTTTCCAATAAAGGTAGCAACAGTTGTTTTGGTTTCTATTTTGGTTACAGTAGCGGGTGTTTATTATATTACAATTGATCAGCTAAATGAGTTGGAGCAATTAGAAAACAAAGAGCAAGAGTTAAAGAAATCATTTGAAAAAAAACAAAAGAAAGCAGTAAATCTACCTGAATATAAAGAGCAGCTTAAACAGATTGAGGCATCGCTTGGTGAAATGATTAAGCAAATGCCAACCAAGGCAGAAGTGGCTAATTTATTAATAGACATCTCTCAGACAGGTTTAGCCAGTGGTTTGGAATTTCGACTTTTTAAACCCGCTGTAGCCATTCGAAAGGATTTTTATTCTGAATTGCCTATCAGTATTAAAGTAGTGGGTAAGTATGAGGAATTAGGGCTTTTTGTGAGTGGCTTGGCTTCTTTGCCCCGAATAGTTACCGTGCATAATGTCACAATTTCTCCTAGTGGCGCTTTGATGACAATGGATGCAACCATAAAAACTTATAATGAGGAGGCCGGGGAAGTTAAGAAGAGGAAGAAAAAAGGCCGAGGAAAAAGACGATGACTATAACGGAAAGTAATTTTTGCCAAATTAAAAAGAATGTTGTCAGCATGGGGCTGGGTATACTCGCTCTTGGGTTGTCTGGTTGTATTAATGATGATGTTAGTGATTTAAGACAATATATTAAGACGGTTAAGGCTAAACCTAAAGGTACAATTCCGGGATTGCCTGAAATAAAAGTCGTTGAACCCTTTCTTTTTAATCCTGAAGGCCTAAGAGACCCTTTTCGAGCGGTAGAAAAAAGACAGGTCGATGAGTTTCAGGATGTTGCGCCGGGTTCGGGAATACGTCCAGATACAACTCGAAGAAAAGAAGAGTTAGAAGCGTATTCTTTAGATACTTTAAGAATGGTCGGCACGCTAACTATGAATGATGAATTGTGGGCCTTGATTAAGGCAAGTGATGGTACGATTCACCGTATTAAGAAAGGGAATTATATGGGGCTAAATTATGGCGAAATTATACGGATTTTGGATGATAGGATTGAGTTGATGGAAATAGTGCCTGATAAACCAGGAACATGGCGTGAACAACAAGCTTCATTAGCACTGGCTGAGTAACGAATGGTTACCAAATGAATATGCAAAAAAATAAAATGAGAACATTACAAAAACAGTCTAATTACGCTTGCTTAATCTTGGGTGCCTGGCTTTTAATGCTGCAGGTAACTTCGGTTTGGGCGGGTAATACAGCGATTACCGAGTTAAATTTTTCTTCTTTAGCTGGCGATAAAATTCAAATCCAGTTGGGTATGAATGGGCCTGCGGTTACCCCTAAAGTGTTCCAAACAGATAACCCCGCGAGAATTGCATTGGATTTTGCTGGAGTGACAAGTGGCTTAGAAAAAAAATTATATTCAGTTAATCAAGGTGCAGCTGGAGCTGTCTATGTTGTAGAAGCATCAGGAAGAACACGTGTTGTTATAAACCTGACAGAGACAGTGCCTTATGAAACCAGAGTTGATGGCAATAAGGTTTATGTAGTATTAAAACCGATAAGTGCGATTATTACGACTAAGACCCAAGTTCAAGAAAAGCAAGTAGACAGAAAAATTACTCGCTTACTTCCTGAGCAAACAATTAAAAACATAGATTTTCGTAGAGGACCAAAAGGTGAAGGGCGACTGTTATTGGCGCTTTCTACTCCAAATACTGTGGTTGATGTACAGGAGAGAGGTGGTAAGGTTATTTTAAACTTCCTTAATACTAAGCTTCCTGATGCATTGGTTAAGCGGTTTGATGTTGCTGATTTTGCAACGCCAGTACAAACAATAGATGCTCAACCAAGAGGGGCGGGAGTGAGTATCAGCATAGCAACGATTGATGGTAACTATGATTATTCCTCATATCAATCAGATGGCTTATTAACAGTTGATTTTTTACCTCTAACTAGAGCAGAAAAAGAAGCGAAATTAAAAGAAAAATTTGCCTATGTCGGGAATAAGTTATCGTTAAACTTTCAGGAAATTGAAGTTCGTGCTGTTTTGCAAATTTTAGCTGACTTTACCGACTTGAATATTGTTGCGGCTGATTCAGTTGGCGGAAATGTTAGTTTACGATTGAATGATGTGCCCTGGGATCAGGCTTTGGATTTAATATTAAAATCTAAAGGTTTGGCTAAAAGGCGTGCGGGTAATGTGGTAATGGTAGCCCCTATAGCAGAAATTATTAAGATTGAAGAAGAGGAGTTAGCAGCAAATAGAGTCGTTGAACAACTTGAACCCTTGAGAACTGAATATATCCAAATTAATTATGCAAAAGCTGAAGATATTCAAGTGCTATTGGTTGGCTCTAATGTAGTTACGTCTGCAGCTTCTAGTGCATCTGGCTCTGATAGAAACTCAGCATCTGGCTCTGATAGAAACTCAGGTGTTTTTGGGGGAAGTAACTCCACTGCAAGTAGATCAAACCGAACAACGGAAATGAGTGACACCAGAGGAGTATTATCTATCAGAGGAAGTTCTACGGTAGATTCAAGAACTAATACAATTATTGTCAAGGATACTGCCAAGCAGCTTGAAGAGATAAGAGAGATGATTAGAATTCTTGATGTGCCTGTTAGACAGGTGATGATTGAATCAAGAATTGTGATTGCAGATAATAATTTTGCCCAGGAAATCGGAGTTAAGTTTGGGGTGGCAAAAGCTGCTTCAGTTAATGGAGGTAAGGTCTTTGCTTTAGGTGGAGAGCCGACGTTTGGTGAGTTAGTTCCAGATGACGATGGTAGTTTTGTGACCGTTCCTGAAGGCCCCGGTTATTTAGTTGATTTGGGGGCAAATGCAATAAATGCTCACCCTGTCGGTGCATTAGGCATGACTTTGGCTAGGGCTGCTGATTATGTGCTTAATCTGGAGTTATCGGCACTGGAAAATGAAAATAGAGGTGAAGTGCTTGCAAATCCTAGGGTGATGACCTCGGATAGAGAGCTTGCTTTTATTAAGCAAGGTGTGCAAATACCTTATACAACAGTGAGTCAGGACGGTACGCAAACTCAATTAATAGATGCTGTGCTTGAATTAAATGTGACGCCACAAATTACGCCTGATGGTGATGTGATAATGGACTTACTGATTAAAAAGGATGCACCTAATGTGGCAGGTGGTATAGATAAAAGAGAAATTGAGACGATGGTTCGAGTGAGCGATGGTGAGACAATTGTTTTGGGCGGTGTCTACGAAGGTGATTCAATAAATGAACAGTACAGAATTCCATTTTTTGGAGACTTGCCTGGTGTTGGTTTTTTGTTTAAAAAGAAAATTGAGAGTGATAGAAAAAGAGAGTTGCTGATATTTGTAACGCCTAAAATAATAAAAGACAGCTTGTCACTAAGATAACAAACTGTAAAAAAAAACAGAAAGGGGGCATAATGCCCCCTTTTTTATTGGTTTAATGTGCTTGGTTAATTATGAAGCAAACAGAAAATATATATTTAATTGGCCTAATGGGTGCAGGTAAAACCACCATAGGTAGACAACTGGCTAAAGCGTTGCAGTTACCCTTTTATGATAGCGACAAGGCGATAGAGGAACAAACAGGGGTTGATATCCCAACCATCTTTGAGTACGAGGGTGAAGAGGGGTTTAGGGCGCGCGAGCAAAACATGATTGAGGAATTGACTAAAATTGATGGCATTGTAATGGCAACAGGTGGGGGGGCAATATTAAGAGAACCTAATCGCCTTGCATTGCAAAAGAATGGTTTTGTGGTTTATTTACAATGTTCTGTTGATAAGATTGTGCAAAGAACAAAAAGAGATAATCAACGACCATTGCTTAATGCTGATAACCCTAGGGAGCGGATAGAAGCTTTATTTGCAGAAAGAGAGGCGCTCTGTTTATCGTGTGCCGATTTTAAAATTGAAACCAGTTCTATGCAGAGTAAAATGGTTGTGCAAAATATTTTGAACGCTTATTCAGAGTTAGATTTATAAAGATATGAAAGAGTTGCGTGTAGAGTTAAATGAAAAGAGCTATCCTATCTATATTGGCTCGGGTTTGTTGCAACAAAAAGCATTGTTAACAAAGCATATTAAAGCTAAGCAAGTGCTTATCGTTACTAATACAACGGTATCGCCACTCTATTTGGATAAAGTGGTAAAGCAATTAGATGGTTTTCAGCTTGAGGTGATAGAGCTTCCAGATGGAGAGCAGTATAAAAATTTAGAGCATGTCACTAAAGTTTTTGATAAGTTGCTTGAAAATAAATTTAGTCGTAATGCAACATTAATTGCCTTGGGTGGTGGTGTTATTGGTGATATGGGTGGCTTTGCTGCGGCCTGTTATCAGCGTGGAATTCCTTTTATACAAATCCCAACTACAGTATTAGCGCAAGTTGATTCGTCAGTCGGTGGTAAAACAGGTGTTAACCATCCACTAGGTAAAAACATGATTGGCGCTTTCTATCAGCCACAGTGTGTTGTGGTTGATATGGATGTCTTGGACACATTGGATGATAGGCAGCTAATTGCCGGTATTGCAGAAGTTATTAAATATGGCCTGATTCGAGACTTGGAGTTATTTGAATGGCTAGAGAAAAATATAACTTTGTTGTTAGCAAGAGATAAGCAAGCTTTAGCTTATGTTATAGAGCGCTCATGTCAAAACAAGGCAGAAATTGTTGCCGAGGATGAGTTTGAATCAGGCGTTCGCGCTATTTTAAATTTAGGACATACTTTTGGTCATGCTATAGAAACAGGCATGGGCTATGGTAAATATCTACATGGAGAAGCGGTAGCAATTGGAATTGGGTATGCCGCAGATTTATCAAAAAGAATGGGCTGGATTACCGATGCGGATGTTAAAAGGATT
>DAOWHF010000130.1:0-2937 GCA_030641565.1 Methylomarinum sp. | reverse complement strand
TATTACCTGTTGAAGCACAGATAATCGCTTTACTACCTTCTTCTACCGCTTTAGTCACGGCCATGGTCATGCCACGGTCTTTAAATGATCCTGTTGGATTTAAGCCTTCATATTTGACATAAGTATCAACATCTTTACCTATAATTCTAGGGATGTTTTGTAATTGTATCAGTGGGGTATTTCCTTCACCAAGACAGATAAGGCGAGTGTCATCACTGACTGGTAGACGGTTTCTGTAGCGTTCAATTAAACCAGTGTAACGAGTAGACATAATATTATCCTAATGTTTCCAGACGAATTCGGCTAATTGAGCCGGTAATAGTCGGTAATGCTTCAATCTCAATCATTGCAGCATTCATTTCTTTTTCTAGCGTTATTTGCGTTAGCATAATCACTGGCAAGGTGGTTTTACCTTCCAATGGTTCTTTTTGAATCAACGCTTCTATACTAATTTGATGATCAGCTAAAATTTTAGTCACTTCAGCTAATACACCCGGCTTATCTTCCGCATTTAAACGTAAATAATAAGCTGTTTTTATTTGTTCCGATGCTAAAACAGGAATATCTGTGATTGCATCTGCTTGAAATGCTAAGTGAGGTACTCTGTTTTCAGGATCACTGGTTAAGACTCTAACCACATCAATGATATCGGCAACCACAGCAGAGGCTGTCGGCTCTGCACCTGCACCTGCACCATAATATAAAGTTGGCCCTACAGCATCACCTTGAACCAAAACAGCATTCATCACCCCATCAACATTAGCGATTAAACGACGCTCCGGGATTAATGTAGGATGAACTCTTAGTTCAATGCCCTGCTCTGTTTTTCTAGCAATACCCAGGTGCTTAATGCGATAGCCAAGCTCTTCAGCATATTCCACATCAGCACGGGTGATTTTAGTAATACCTTCTGTAAATACTTTTTCAAACTGTAACGGAATGCCAAATGCCAGTGAGGCTAAAATAGCTAGTTTATGCCCAGCATCTATACCTTCTACATCAAATGTTGGATCAGCTTCTGCATAACCTAAAGCTTGAGCTTCTGCCAAAACATCAGCAAAATCACGGCCTTTATCACGCATTTCAGTCAGAATAAAATTACCTGTACCATTAATAATACCGGCTAACCATTCAATTTGGTTTCCACTTAAACCCTCTCGAATCGCTTTGATAATAGGAATACCACCCGCAACCGCTGATTCAAACAGCACCATCACGCCTTTTTCACTGGCTTTTTGGAAGATCTCATTACCATGTAAGGCGATCAAGGCTTTATTAGCGGTAACAATATGTTTACCATTAGCTATGGCTTGTAAGACAAGATCTTTAGCTAATGTGGTTCCACCAATTAATTCTAAAACGATATCGATTTCAGGGTCATTGATGATCGTAAAAGGATCTGCGGTTAAATTTATACCCTGCGTATCACATATTCGTTCTCGGCTTAAATCTCTGGCAGAGGCACTGCTGACAATAATTTCCTGACCCGTTCTACGTGAGATTTCTTTTGCATTTCTTTTAAGTACATTAACAACACCACCACCGACAGTACCTAACCCTAAAACACCAATTTTTACCGCTTTCAAATGTAACTCCTAAATTTGTAGAGCGGACTTTAGTCCGCTGTAAATATGCTTTTAAATGGTGGTCATCACCGACGTTCCTGTCTAAATCGACATTCGCACATCCTGTGCAGCGGACTAAAGTCCGCTCTACAAAAGGTATTACAAAATACCGTCTTTCTTGAACATGCTCCGAATGCCTCTCAGGGCTTGTCTGGTTCTATGTTCATTTTCGATTAAACTAAACCTGACATGATCATCCCCATATTGACCAAAGCCAACACCAGGAGAAACCGCCACTTTGGCATCGATAATCATTTTTTTACAAAAATCGACTGATCCCATCTCTTTATACTGCTCAGGTATAGGCGCCCAAACAAACATGGTTGCTTTAGGTTTTTCTACTTTCCAACCCAGCGCATTTAAACCATCACAAAGTACGTCACGTCGACTTCTATACATTTCGCAAATCTCAGTCACACAGTCTTGAGGTCCTTCAAGCGCAGCAATCGCAGCAACTTGAATCGGCGTAAACATACCGTAATCTAGATATGACTTAATACGCGTTAATGCCGCAACTAATGTTTTATTGCCACACATAAAACCTACACGCCAACCTGGCATATTGTAGCTTTTAGACAAAGAATAAAATTCAACAGCAATATCTTTTGCCCCTTCAACTTGCAATATAGAAGGTGCTTTATAACCATCAAATACAATATCTGCATAAGCAATATCATGCACTACCCAAATGTTATGCTCTTTAGCCACGGCGACTATTTTCTCAAAGAATTCCAATTCCACACATTCACTGGTGGGATTACCAGGAAAGTTAAGAATCAACATTTTAGGTTTAGGCCAAGAGTCAATAATCGCTTCATGTAACTCTTCAAAGAAATCGACGCCCGGCACCATTTTGACATGCCTTAAATCGGCACCCGCTATCACCACACCATAAGGGTGTATAGGATATGCAGGGTTAGGGACTAAAACCACATCACCCGGCCCTAAAGTTGCCAACGCTAAATGCGCAAGCCCCTCTTTAGAACCAATAGTCACAATAGCTTCTGATTCAGGGTCTAGATCCACATCGAAGCGATTTTTATACCAGGTACATATGTCTTTTCTTAATCGAGGTATACCGCGAGAAATTGAATAACGATGAGTATCATCACGTTCTGCCGCCTCGACCATTTTCTCAACAATATGTTTAGGTGTTGGCTGATCTGGATTTCCCATACCAAAATCAATGATGTCCTCACCTTCTGAACGGGCTTTAGCCTTCAGGTCATTAACAATGTTAAAAACATAAGGTGGTAAACGACTTATTCGACGAAACTCTTCCATTAATAGCTCTTGTGTAACGAAGTTTGAT
>DAOWHF010000157.1:0-2558 GCA_030641565.1 Methylomarinum sp. | reverse complement strand
TTGGTACTTAACATAAATAACTAGAAAATAATGGATTGGAAAGTTAGAGGATCGAATTGGTTTTGGGTTAATTACACATATCTGCCGCATTCACATAAACTCTTTTTCAAACTTAATTTGTTAAGGGTCTGATATGGGCTCTCATTATTTTTTGCCGATGTGCGCGGCCAGCAGCATGTAAACAGAATATTTGAAACCAGCATGTAGAATATATGCACGCTTTAAACTGATTGTTGCGATAGAAATACATACCTGCGTTGCTTTTTTAGCATGCAAAATCTGCTGTGAAAATTCAGTTGCCTAAGTATCCTAGACGAATCAAAAAATTGGGAGATAATATAAGTGCGAAGAGGTTGGATAATAAATAGTTTCAGAAGGATGTTGCAAAAATAATTGGTGTTAGTGAAGAGTCAATAAATCATTGGGAGACAAAAACAACTGAACCAGAAGCACAATACTATTCAAAAATTATGAAAATGCTTGGGCAATATCACTATAGCAATAATTGTATAAGGCTTTTGCCTTTGTACAAAAGCAAATGATTCTCGTAATAAGTCTATAGAATCAGTTAAAACGGTTGATTGTCGGTTTTTAAGGTTAACAGTAAAGAAATAGGTGCCGCCTTTTGTAAAGTTACGCCGATAAAAAACCATAATTGTTTTTCCTTAGACTGTATAAAAACCTTGATTCCACTTCATTGCATCAAGGCTACTACTTGCTTCTATCTAATTTCCTATAAGCAATGGCTTCACTTAAATGCGGTATTTCAATCTGTTCTGAGTTGGCTAAATCGGCAATGGTTCTGGCGAGCTTTAAAATACGGTGATAAGCACGGTGTGATAAACCAAATTGATCCATCGCTTGTTCTAAAATTTGGTGGCCTTGTTCTGACAAAGTACAAAGTGACTTTACCTCAGCAGGGCTGAGTGCAGAATTAACTTTGCCTTGACGCTCTAATGCATTGTTACGCGCAGTAATTACTCGTGCTCTAATTTGTTCACTACTTTCTTCACCTTCTGACGAGCCTTTACGCAAAACTTCATGTGAAACTCGAGGCACTTCAAGATGCATATCGATACGATCCAGCAACGGGCCTGATATCTTGGCGCGGTATTTGGCTACTTGTTCAGATGTGCAATGACAACGTCCTGAGGCATCGCCTAAATACCCGCACGGGCAGGGATTCATAGCGGCGATAAGCTGGAACTTGGCCGGAAAATCCGCTTGCCGGCTGGCACGGGAAATAGTGATATGTCCGGTTTCTAAAGGCTCGCGCAATACTTCCAGCACTTTTCTATCAAACTCAGGCAATTCATCAAGAAATAAAGTGCCATTGTGCGCCAAGGAAATTTCCCCAGGTTTAGGATTACTGCCACCACCGACTAATGCAGCGGCAGATGCTGTATGGTGTGGCGCGCGAAAAGGCGGTCTTAACCAGTTGTTAACATCGAGGCCTACATCACTAATCGATGAAATTGCCGCTGTTTCTTGGGCTTGCTGTTCTGTTAGCTCAGGCATAATGCTGGGCAAACGTGATGCAAGCATTGACTTGCCAGTGCCGGGTGGGCCTAACATTAATAAATTATGTGCGCCCGTTGCAGCGATTTCAAAAGCTCTTTTAACATGAAACTGACCTTGTACATCGGCAAAATCAAGCGCAATTTCTGATTTTTTTGCTATATCCTGTGGAATATAGTTGGGTAGTGACCTTTGCCCACTAATATGCGCGCAAACTTCAAGTAAACTACTTGCTGGAATAAGCGATGCCTGTTTAATTAAAGAGGCCTCGGCAGAATTATCTAGTGGAAGTATTAATTGTCTTTTGGCATTGCGGCTATGTATTGCAACCGGTAACGAGCCAATAATCGGGCGTAGTTCTCCGCTAAGTGATAACTCACCTACACATTCATACTCAGCAAGGGTATTTTTGGGGATTTGATCTGATGCAGCTAAAATGCCTAAAGCAATGGCCAGATCAAAACGTCCGCCTTCCTTAGGTAAATCAGCAGGGGCTAGATTAATAGTGATGCGTTGAATGGGAAATTCAAAGTGTGAATTTATAATTGCCCCGCGCACACGGTCTTTGCTTTCTTTGACTGCCGCTTCCGGTAAGCCAACAATGCTAAGCGCAGGCAAGCCATTGGTGATGTGGACTTCCACTGTTACCAATGGCGCTTCAATGCCTGAGCGACCTCGACTATAAACTACGGCTAATGACATAGATTAATCGCTGCATTTTAAACAATCCTCTAAAGAGTCATTGTTTATTTTGATTGCTGTTCAATCTCTGTTACACGTTTTTCTAAATCTTCTAATTTAGAGCGTGTTTTTGCTAAAACGGCTTTTTGTACTTCAAACTCTTCACGCGTTACAAGGTCTAGCTTTCCTAAAGCACCTTGTAAAATAGCGTGAAAGCTCTTTTCCATATCACTTTTTAAGCTGCTTAAGCCAGGAGGAATAGCATCGGCTAAACGGCTAGCAATATCGTCAATTGATTTTGGGTCAAACATAAGTATTTTCTCTTGTTATGGTTTAAATTTGTTCTGTAGGAAAGGTAT
>DAOWHF010000325.1:0-3539 GCA_030641565.1 Methylomarinum sp. | reverse complement strand
CAATGACTGAAGCCGACTGCGTCATGGTAGACGGCACATTTTGGACAGATGATGAACTGGCATCTGTCGGCCGCCCATTATTAGCGAGACAAATTGGCCATATACCGCAATCTGGTGAAGACGGCATGATCGAAATTTTAGATGCAATGGAAAAACCGCGCAAAATCTTGATCCACATCAATAACACCAATCCAATATTAGACGAAGATTCTGAACAACGTAAAACACTGGATGCAGCAGGCATAGAAGTGTCTTACGATGGTATGGAAATCGATTTATAATAATTAAACCTCCTCACCCCAACCCTCTCCAGCAGGAGAGGGAGATATAAAAGGTAAATACATGAGTTGCTGTTCTAACAAAGCATGGACTAGAGAAGAGTTCGAAGCCAAATTGCGTGGTATGGAAAATAAATACCACATTCATCATCCAATGCATACCTTGATGAATGCAGGTAAATTAACCCAAAAACAATTACAAGGCTGGGTTGCTAATCGGTTTTATTATCAAATAATGATCCCGATTAAAGATGCCAATATTTTAGCCAATTGTCCTGACCGTGAAACACGCGCCATCTGGACACAACGTATTCTTGATCACGATGGACACCCGGGCGACCCAGGCGGCATTGAAGCATGGATACAATTAGGTATTGCTGTCGGCATGACGCGTGAAGAAGTTACTTCTTTAGAACATGTATTACCTGCTGTTCGCTTTGCAGTTGATGCTTATGTTAATTTTGCCAGACGCTCTGAATGGCATGAAGCCGCTAGCTCATCATTAACAGAAATGTTTGCGCCTAAAATTCATAAACAGCGCTTAGATAATTGGCCAGAACTGTATCCTTGGGTTGAAAAGGAAGGTTATATTTATTTCCAAAAACGTCTCACAGAAGCACGCAGAGATGTAGAACATGGATTAGAAATCACTCTGGACTGGTATAAAACACGCGAACAACAAGAACGCATGGTTGAAATACTTCAGTTCAAACTTGATGTTTTATGGTCTATGGCTGACGCTATGTACATGGCTTATGTAAATGACATGCCTCCTTACTTTAATGTTGAAAAATAAATAAGTGTAGGTTGGATAACGCTCATCCAACCTACTCTAAATAAAAAATATGACTATAAACCCAGAATTAACCATCAACTTTTCTCCTATGCATCGTTTACAATGGGAAGAGGCACAACAAAAAGATGTCATTCTTTATCCAGAAGGCATGGTAGAGCTTAACCAGAGTTCGGCTGAAATATTAAAATTATGCGATGGCTCGCGTACACTAGATCAACTTGTAACTGATTTGGAAGAAAAATTCTCAACCAGTGGTTTAAAAAACGATATCAGTAGTTTCCTAGAGGTAGCATTACAAAATGGCTGGATCCAACAATCTTAAAATCACCCCTCCTCGCTGGTTACTGGCAGAATTAACGTATAAATGCCCGTTACAATGCCCGTATTGCTCAAATCCTTTAGATTATGCTAATCACACGGAAGAACTGAGCACAGATGACTGGAAACGGGTATTAAGCCAATCCCGTAAAATGGGTGCGGTGCAATTAGGCTTTTCTGGCGGCGAACCCTTAACGCGTCAAGATTTACCTGAGCTGGTTCAACATGCCCGTCAATTAGGTTACTACTCTAATTTAATTACCTCTGGTTATGGGTTGACTGAAGATAAAATCATCCAGCTAAAAGAAGCCGGATTAGATCATATTCAAGTCAGTATCCAGGCCAGCAGCCAAGAACTTAACGACCATTTAGCGGGTACAGAGTCTTATCAGACTAAAAAAGAAGTCGCTCATTTAGTTAAAAAACACGGCTACCCGATGGTACTGTGTGTGGTTATCCACAGAGAAAACATTCACCAAATGCCTGAAATCTTGGCTATGGCAGAAGAGTTGGGGGCAGACTATTTAGAACTAGCAAACACCCAATACTATGGCTGGGCACATAAAAATCGCGACCTGCTAATGCCTACTAAAGAACAGTTTGACAAAGCTGAAGCGATTGCTCAGGCATATAAAGAAAAAGTCGCAGGGAAAATGAAGATTTATTATGTGATCCCCGATTTTCATGAAGACCGCCCTAAGGCATGCATGAACGGCTGGGGAACAACCTTTTTAACTATTGCTCCCGATGGAGTCGCCCTACCTTGCCATTCAGCGCGTGAATTGCCCGGCTTAGAATGCCCAAATGTTAACGATATGAGTGTTGAAGAAATATGGAATGAGTCTAAAGCCTTCAATTTTTTCCGTGGCACAGATTGGATGAAAGAGCCTTGCCGCAGTTGCGATGAAAAAGAAAAAGACTTTGGTGGTTGTCGCTGTCAGGCTTATATACTCACTGGTGATATGAATAATACAGATCCTGTTTGTAGCAAATCACCGGATCATCATGTGATTGAAGAAGCGCTCGCTTCAGCAAGAGCCAGTGCCCTATCAAATGATGAGAAACCCTTAATTTTTCGTAACAGTAAAAATTCTAAAAAACTTTCATAAACTGTAAGAGCGTATTGTTATTTTATTTCCCCTCACTCAACCCTCTCGGCAATTGCTCCTGCATTGCTCTAATCACCTACATCCATGTAGGCATCCCGCCAGAGAGGGCTAAGAACAATAGCTATCGATTTGAACTTCCAAAAACAATCAGAGTCCCTTTTTGAACGCAATCCCCTGATCACCCCAATGGATGGATACATGCCTTTCTACCAATTAATTTTCTTTATACTCCTCACTGCCTTTACTCAACAAACTCTAGCACTCGGTACTCCAGACCTTTTACCACCAGAACAGGCATTTAAAGTTTCAGCCAAGGCCATTTCTGCTGAACAGATTGAAGTTTCATGGGTGATTGCCGATGGTTATTATTTATACCGAAATAAAACCAGCATCACCTCCGAGTCTGACGCTATTCAACTAGGCGTACCTGACATGCCTACGGGCAAGACCAAACATGATGAATTTTTTGGCGATACCGTTATTTATCGGAATCAACTCAAAATATCCATCCCTATTATCAACAAAACCAAGCTACCTGCGTTAAGCATTCAAGTTAACTATCAGGGCTGTGCGGATATTGGTATCTGCTACCCGCCACAAAAAACAAATTTTACCCTTGATTTACCCCAACTACCAAGTAATTCAAAAGCTGACCCCATTAAACAGCTGGTTAATGGCTTTAAAGGTTTAAAGCTTAATCTTTTTGAGGATAAACTACTCCCTGCCGAACAAGCTTTCCAGTTTTTTGCCACCGTAAAAGATGCCAATACCATTCATGTCAATTGGCTGATTGCAGATGGCTATTATTTATACCGAGAAAAAGTACAGCTTAACCTTATCAATCAAGATGCTATTCAACTGGGGCAGATAACTATTCCGCAAGGCACGCCTTATCATGATGAAGCCTTTGGACAAGTCCAAACATTCCATAATGAACTGAGCTTTGATATACCGCTGATTCGTTCAGAAAAATCAGCGCAAAATATCACACTTCTAGCCAAATATCAGGGCTGTGCAGATCGCGGTGTTTGCTATCCT
>DAOWHF010000210.1:0-2716 GCA_030641565.1 Methylomarinum sp. | reverse complement strand
TTGGGTTGCATTTATCGCTATTCCAGACAGCAATGGATCTACCTCCACAATTCAAAATTTTGCCCCACCCGCCACATTATTTAACCAAGGTGTACCGCGTCGACGCATTGCAGCAATAGCGACCCCAAAAATAACAAAAACCCGGATATCAGAGTAACCTTCACCCTCACAATCAACAAAACGCTGCAAATAATAAATACCATTACTACTGGTTAACCAGAATAAATCTGTCATTTTTTCCAGTCGCCGAACACCTTCACCCTGAGAGCCAAATATAGGCTTGCTGATTAACTGATACCCTTGTTTTAATTCTTGTTCCGCAATGGCTAGAGCTTCTGTTCTATCTCTAAGCACCCATGTTAAAGGAGTATTTATTCCTGCATTTTTTAACAAGAAGCTTGTCATGCCTTTATCTACACTTTTTTCTACTGCATGACCATCATTATAGACTGGAATACCCATGATTTTTAAAGCATGCAAAATATCCAGATAAAAAACAACTTCCTGTAAAGACCCGCCTGGCACGCCTCTGACAAAAACGGCATCAGGCATCGCTGACTCAAAACCGGGGATATTAATTGGTAACCCTGTTGAATCCAGATTGATTTTACATTCCGTCAGAGAAACGTATTCACCCGTATACCCTCTACTGGCAAAAGCAAGACGCAATTGCTTACCATGCCAGCCAGGATCATCTGTAAAAATTGCTATTCGACCCAAAAACCAACCTCAAAACATATAACAACAGTAGGTCAACGATAGCTTAACCCGACAACAGAAAAAATGTTGGGTTACGTTAAACGCTACGCTTATTAAGCTAACCCAACCTACATTTATATTAGATACTTATGCACCAAAAGACTGGTCTAACAAGGCATTGTCCAGTTTTCCCGCTCTATAACTATTACCTGTCTCAACATTCGTTACAATCACACTGGCTGGACTAAATAACATGCCATCAATTTTAAAGAAATCATAGTTACAGGCTTTAAAAATTTCTGCAAAAGGCTTGCCGTAATCTTTAGATGTGGAACTTGGTAATGCATTAGCTAATTTTTCAGCGTCTTCATCACTACCTTTTACATAAAGCTGAACTTGCCCTGCAAATAAAATAGCATCATTAGTTCTACCCATTGCTTTAACAAAGTCAGGGTGTGGAGGACAAACAGGGGCACTACCACTACCATCAATGATATTTTCTAAAGGAAAATGTAATTCATGCGCTTTGTGCATAGCAACTTCTAGCACTCTACCAACAACCTGTACGCAACCAGCAAGGCTGCTAGTCGGTGTTACAATAATAGTTAATTTATCAGCAGATACCCCACAAGCAGAAGCTACTTTTTCTACAATTTCAACAGGTGGAATTTTGTCATTTTCTATGACTAATGCAACTGAGTCAGCATCATCCTGATAATCCAGTTCTTTATATAAGTCTTCTACAGGAACAACTTTACCTTCTTTTTCTTTTTTAGCCATTGCTCTAGCAGGGCCAGAACCTAAGGCATAGTATTTTTCATGAGATAGACTCCAACCAGCATACTGACTACCTAAACAAGCTAAAACAGGGTTGCTTGCATGAACATTAACCGTTAAAGGCCAATTATCAGTATATGAACTCTGTGAAATAGAAACTGTTCCCATTCCCCCCATACAAATCTCAGTAATAATACGTCCAGCTTCCAGTCCACCAGGCACATCAATACCCGCATCAATAACTGTGCAACCATTATCTAGTTTTTGCACACCTAACCTTAGCTTATCGGCATTATCAATCAATTCTTGTACTAATGGCTGAGTTAGTTTATTAACACTCGCTGAGTATTGCATTTATGGGTACCTATGATAAAAGTTTCTTAATATTTAGTTGTTTCAATAACAACAAATCTTTAACTTGCTGTTCATTTTTTCCGCGAGCAATGATACTGCATATCGGCATGCCTGTGTTAATAAATGCATCCGCTTGCGGTATATCAACCACCCATGCTGGCCACAAAGTGTTTTTGTTGATATAGATATCTGATTCAGCAAAAATAATTTGATAGCCCTGACAATCATCAGACCGTTCAATAGATGCCAATCGCTCCACACTAAAACTATCAATATGTGCTGATAATATATTGTTTTTATAAAGCTGCATACTGGCAGATGGACGGGAATTTATTTCAAGCACATAACATTGTGTATCATTAACAATAAAATCTAGTGAATTTATGCCCTTTAAAGAGAACTCAATCACAAGCTGGTTCAACCAGGCACTTACTATATTGACAGGCCATTCACTTATTTCTGGCTGACTTATCACTCCAGAAAACACAAAGTCATTATCTGCCAGCGAAGTAACAAACTGCTTATTAAAACCAATAATTTTAAAGTCATAGCCGTTCGCCATAAATAATACTGACATTGCTATACCTGGTTGATACTTTTGCCAATAAATATCAGCCGAATCATCGGGTAAACATTTATACTTTTTAACACCTATTCCCCCTTCACCCTGCATAGGTTTAATCAACCAACCTTCACTATTAATAGGTGGCTCAAAAGTTGTTTCCAGAAAAGGTATTTGTAATCTTATTAAGGTTTGAAAGAATTGCGGCTTATTTTGAATGGCTAAAAAAGCATCAGGTGTATTGCCTAAAACTGTTAAGTTTTGATTTAAAAATGTAAGCGTCGCCGGATAACACTCAAGACCACTTCCATAAACAACATGTGT
>DAOWHF010000093.1:0-4724 GCA_030641565.1 Methylomarinum sp. | reverse complement strand
GCCTATACTACAACTAATACACAACCAGCCCTTAGCTCAAAGACCTCGCCCCATTAAAGCCTTAGTTCTTACGCCCACACGTGAATTAGCAGTACAGGTACATGAAAGCTTTGTAACTTATGCAAAACACCTGCCCTTATTTGCTGAAGTGGTCTTTGGCGGTGTTAATATTCATTCGCAAATTAAGCGATTGCAACGAGGTGCTGACATTCTTGTCGCTACACCAGGGCGGCTACTGGATTTGCTCTATCAGAGGAAAGTTGATCTATCACAAGTTGAATTTTTTGTACTTGATGAGGCAGATCGCATGCTTGATATGGGGTTTATCATGGATATTCGTAAAGTCATCGACGTATTACCTGCTCAACGACAAAACCTATTATTTTCTGCGACTTATTCCAAAGAAATTAAAACGCTATCAACACAATTGTTAAATGATCCTATTGAAGTTGCTGTTGCCAGCGAAAATTCAACTGCGGCAAATATATCCCAGCGTATTTATGGGATTAAGAAAGAATATAAACGCGAATTAGTCTCTTGGTTGATTGGTGATGGTAATTGGCAGCAAGTTTTAATTTTTGTTCGAACAAAACATGGTGCAGACCGTTTACATAAACAGTTGATGAAAGACGGTATTCGTTGCATGGCCTTACACGGCGATAAAACGCAGGGCGCAAGAAGCAGAGCTTTGGAGAGTTTTAAAGCAGGTAAGATCACTGCTTTAGTCGCGACAGATGTTGCCGCACGAGGACTGGATATTGAACAGTTACCTCACGTGATTAATTTTGATTTACCCGCAGTTGCCGAAGATTATGTACATCGTATTGGGCGAACAGGTAGAGCGGGAGCAGAGGGCGAGGCTATTTCTTTAGTTGCACCTGAAGAAGCGCATTTATTAGCGGCTATAGAGAAGCTATTGAAAACTAAAATCCCTAGAGTGGCAGATACCGGTTATGAAACCGTCTCGCTAGAAGTAAATAACAAAGCTAAAACTAAGGCAAGACCTAATAATAGAACCGGAAATAAGGGGCGATATTCTGCTAATAAACAGCAAAGGAATAGAGGAAAAAGGAAATAGCGTTTGTTCCCATCAGGTTTTATGTAGAGCGGACTTCAGTCCGCTCTACATTTATGCATTAATACTACACAGCAAAAAAATTAGAACCCTGACTTAAGAATAATATCTACTACGCGACCTGAGGTTTTAACATTGAAGTACGCCCCACCATAATATCCATGGCTTTAAACAGTCGCTTAAACACCGATTGCTGGCAATAAGGAATACCATGTTTTTTACAGACTTCAACGACTTTTGGCTGTACATATTGATATTGCTTTAGTGAAAGATCTGGCCATAAATGATGTTCAACTTGATAGTTTAACCAGCCATAAAAAAAGTCATTAGCATCAGAACCTGTTGGATAATTGACTGAACCAAGAATCTGACGCAAATAAAACTCTCCACGCCCTTTACCTTTTTCCTCAAACATCATTACATCATCACCCGCATGATTTGGCACAATTACCAAAAAAGTATGCATATTAGTGAGTATTTCCGCCAGTATAGAGTTAATTAAAACACTGGTTGCGGCAAATGTGCCTAAAGGTAAGAATAATAAAGGTAGTAATACAAAGCGAAAGCCCACATAAGGCAAAATACTTTGAAACCACAGCGCTCGCCCTTGTTTGGTAAATAAACTCCAGGCACCTGTACGGGTCATTTCAGGTACACTTTCACCTGCTTGTCTGGCCCGACTAATTCTTAACTCTTTATGAGTTCTCGGTGTGTAATACAGTATTTTCCAAACAGTGGTAAAAACAACAATGATTAAGAAACGCATCCACATAGGGATTTTTGATTGCCTTAACCATTCTAAATTGTGTTGTAGATGATCAGGATCCAGTCTTTCCCCTAAATTATAATGATGCAGCACATCATGTTCTTGATGCCAGCCATCAGGCGTAATCCAATCAGGCCAATCAATAAAACGTCGCCAGCCTTTGGCAAAGGTTTTACTGGAATAATGCCCTGGCGCATTATCATGCTTGTCATAGCCCTTGTGTACAATAGGGTGTGCCATTTGTGTCCAGCGAGTAAAACTACCCTGGCTGATTAATAGTGCAGAAATAGGGTTTGGCATAATCCATGCCGTTCCATAACCCAACAAGGAACATATTTTTCCCCAGCGTTCCATTTTTAATAAATGTTTGACATCCTCTTCACCCGACCCTGAACGAGACAAAGCCTCTTGCTGAATCTCATTAAGATCTTTTGCCAATTGCTCCCTATCGACATTGTTGTAACTATTTAAACTCACCTTTTCTCCTATTTACCTTTTAAAGCAATCCAATGATTTTGTAATTGCCACGGGTTTTTAAATTAATAATAACGGTTTGGTTGCTTTTATTTTCCCAATACCAACCATGTTTACCTGTAAATGGTGCTAATAATGAACCGCTCGATTCACTCTGAGTACTTTCTTTAAAACTTTTAAAATAACCATTAGTGGCTCCCTCTGGATCACCATGAAAATCAAAATATATCTTCTCACTACCTTGAGTATTCCAAACAAACTCAAGGGTTTCACCTTTAGTAATATTAAACTTATACTCAAGACCTTTTTTGGGCGGAATAGTAATCATCACTATATCTTGCCATTTCTTGGATGCTTCATCCGTTGATGTAAACTCGGAAGGGCAAGAAATAACAGCCGGTACCACAGCTGCAACAGCACTTTGCGATAGTACGGTTAAGCCCAGTGATTTACCCAGTCCTGTAGGATCAATATTAAATTCAGCAGGTAGTACTGCAGCAATAAAAACAAAAATAGCTAACAGTAATGAGCAGATACATGACCAAATTAATGATTTGGTTGATGGTTGTGGAATCGTATTCATATTAAAGGGATGTGATATAGCCCGTCATTTGATAACCCAGCAGTACAAAGCCGGCAGACATCAAGAGCGTATTAGATGTGGTTGCAAAAGTATAATAGCTATTATACCTGCGCCAAAAACCAAACAAGGTAAGAATAAATAACAACGCAATGCATTGTCCTATTTCTACACCCACATTAAAGGCAAGCAGGTTGGTGATTAAATTTTCTTCGGGTAAAGCAAAGTCCTGTAATTTAGTGGCTAAACCAAACCCATGAAATAAGCCAAAAACTAACACGGCAACTTTAGTATTGGGTTGTACGCCCAACATCTGTTTAAAGCCACCTAAATTATCAAAGCCTTTATAGATAATTGAAAATGCAATAATGGCATCAATTAAATGTGCGTTGAGATGTATTTGGCTAAACACACCAAACAACAGCGTCAAGCTATGCCCTAATGTGAAAAAACTGACATAAAGCAATACATCTTTCGCGCGAAATAGAAAAAAGATAACCCCGACTAAAAACAATAAGTGATCATAGCCCGTCAACATATGTTTCGCACCAATGTATAAAAAAGGGCCGATTGCAGCATCACGGTTGTTAGTTAAAAAATGTTCGGTGCTACTATCAACGCCATGCGCAAAGCTACTTTCATTGGCAAAAAGCAACAATGTAATAAAAAAAAGGGTGTTTTTTAAGGTCATAATCTGAAGGGTTATTGATCTTGGTTCAAGGTTTGTAAGACCAAATAAAATGCGATATTGAGTGCCTATCTATAAACTGGATTGCGTAATTTTTCTGGTGGACTATATAATTTAGATCAGGATTCTAACAGTTTTTACATTAAATAAATTGTTTTAGATCAGTTAATTGTTAGATTATCAACTAAGCACTCATTATCTACAGGTATAAAAAAGAAAATTTATCCAGAAGGTACAATAAACACTAAAAAGTTGATATGGAGAGATACTTTCTACGATCAATGTTTTCTTACTATTCCGCTCTTTTCCTGTGGATACCTAAGCTGCAATGTGAGCGATAAATTAGACTTTAAACTGCGCAATAGCCTGCTTTAGTAATGAAGAAAACTCATCTTCAGTTTGTTTTTCATAACGTATACGTATAAAAAACTCAGTAATCTTATTGATATTATCTGCCAGATCAGGTCGTTGCTTCTGAGCACGCAAAGAAAAACCCAAGGCCGTCTCGCCACGCTGTTTATAAATCCCTGCGTTAGCCAGTTTTTTACAAAACTGTTGATACAAGATTAATTCTTTATCTAATTTTGAGGCCTTGTTTTTTAAAATAAGCCAAGCCAAAAAACAGGTGATCAATCCGATAGATCCCACTAGCCAGTAAACCATCGATTTAATCGAGTGTATACCCAGTGATGCTAAAAATTTAAACTGGGTATCACTGGTATAATTAATTACCCAGCGTTGCCAGCTATACTCTATGCTTCCCCATGCTTGCGTGGCTTGCTTCATCCATGAAAGTGCTTTGCTGGCATTAACATGAACGGGGGTAAAGTTAACTAGCCCAGTGGCAATCTGTAAATCAATATTAACATCTTGTTCAATACGTTCTGGAGCGATAGCGGCTGTTGGATCAAATCGTGTCCAGCCTTTACCAGATAGCCAAACCTCTACCCAGGCATGGGCATTCGCTTGCTTGATTTCTAAAAAACCACCAACCTTATTCAGTTCTCCGCCTTGATAACCGCCCACCACTCTTGCAGGAATCCCTGCAACTCTCATTAAATAGACAAATGCCGTGGCGTAATGACTACAAAAACCATAACGGCTTTCGAATAAAAAAGTCTCAATCGGCTTGTCTTCCATT
>DAOWHF010000082.1:0-10553 GCA_030641565.1 Methylomarinum sp. | reverse complement strand
GGTATCACAACGGTGACAGCGGGCAATCCAAGCACAGGAATGACAAATGAGAACTGGTGCAAAGCCTCTGCGATTTAAAAACAGTAAAACCTGTTCATTTTTATCCAGTGTGTTTTGAATATGTTTTATTAACGGTTCTGAAAGCCCATCTTGTAAATATTTATTCCGAATATCCAGTAATAAAAATTTAGGCTTAATTGCAACGCCTGCTCTTTCTGATAAATGTAATAACTGATAACGCTTAGATTCTACGTTATGCAGGCTTTCTAGTGATGGTGTTGCAGTTCCTAGAATAATAGGGATATTTAATAGTTTTGCTCTAACGATGGCAAGGTCTCGTGCAGAAAAGCGAAAACCTTCTTGTTGCTTAAAAGAGGCATCATGTTCCTCATCTAAAATAATCAGTCCTGCATTTTTTAATGGCGTGAATAATGCGGAGCGAGTGCCCAAAAGAATGGCGCTCTGACCTTGTTGCATTTCCAGCCATGAATTGTGACGCTGGGTTTCTGTCAGCTTGGAATGTGAGAGTGATAGAGCAACCGAAAAGCGTTGTTTAAAACGCGCTTCTAACTGAGGTGTTAGAGTAATTTCTGGTAGCAATACAATGACTTGTTGACCTTGATCCAGCACTTTCTGAATTACTTGCATGTAGACTTCGGTTTTACCGCTTCCGGTAACGCCTTCCAATAAAGATACAGAGAATGAACCTAATTTAGCGATTAGGGTATTGATGGCCTCTAATTGCTGCTCATTCGCCTGTAAGGGGGATTCTGTCTTGGATAAGTCTGGGGCGGGGAATTTAGTGCGTAATTCGGTGTTGACTATGCCTTTTTCATGCAATGCTTTAATTGCAGGTCGCCAGTTTTTATCTGTTTGAGCAAGTGTTGACGCAGGTATGCAACTGGATGATTGCAATAGCTGAAATATTTGCTGTTGTTTGGGACTGCGTTTTAATTGTTCGACATTTAAACATTTACCTTTAGCTGATAAAGAATAATAGTTTTCTTGAGGCAGTACGGCGGTTTTGCCTTTACGTAAAGAAACAGGGAAAGCCGCACTAAATACTTCACCTAAAGGATGATGATAATAACGACTTGCCCAGTGTAGTAGTTGAATGTCTTTGTCACTTATCAAGGGTGTTTTATCAAGAATTTCAATTAGTTGTTTTAAGCGCTCACAATTAATATCACTATTAGTAACCGTCTCAACAACAAAGCCTACTTTTTGTGATTTACCAAAAGGCACTAATACGCGACAGCCAGGAAAAATATGAGGGGTATTAGCGGGTGCTAAATAATCAAATAAACGGTTTAAAGGAATAGGTATGGCTACTCTAATAATAGCTGTTTTTTGTTCGATTAAGTTAGCCATTAATTGTGATTGTTTTTTGATGAATAGGAGCTAAGTGCTTAGTGTTATTGAAGCAAATGAAGTTACCCACAGAAGCTGTGGATAAGTCTGTGGATTAAGGCTTTTTAAACTACCTTGAATCCCGTTTTTATTGGGGTGGAGCTAGATTGTGTTAATTTGATGCGCATTGTATAATTCTTAATTATCAACATGTTATATATGTCAATAAGTACTTGTGGTTTTTTAGATGAGGTTAATATAAATATAAATTTTTCATGTGTATAAGGTTAGAAATATGACTTATAAATTACAGTTTTACAAATTTAAGTGTCATCCGGTCACTTTCCCCTATAGCTAAATACTTTTCACGACCTTGATCTTTTAATCGTAGTGTAGGTGGCAATGTCCAGACACCTTTAGGATGGATTGTCGAGTCGTTTGGGTTAGCATTAATTTCTGATTTTTCTATAAATTTAAATCCTGCATTTTCTGCTAAAGCAATCACATAAGCTTCTGTTACATAGCCGGATTTTGTTTTCGGATCTTGCTTGCTTTCAGCTAAGGCGCGGTGTTCAACGACGCCTAATATGCCCCCTGGTTTTAATGCATCGTACATGGCTTTAAATACACTTTCTGCCTGCTCATTCTTCATCCAGTTATGGATGTTACGAAAGGTTAGAACTCTATCTGCTGATGCTTTAGGGGCGATTGTTAAGGCATTAGGCGGCTGTAAGGCAGTGATAGTGACTTGTTCATAAAACTCAGGTTGAGCTGTCATTTTTTTGTTAAATGATTGTAAACTCTTGCTGAAATAAGGAATCTCGCTGTCGGCAGAGAAATGTGCCGCATAGAGTTTGCCATTATCTTTAAGGTAAGGCGCCAGAATTTCTGTATACCAGGCTTTCCCGCCAGGCCATATCTCAACAACCGTCAGGTTGGGTTTAAGCTCAAAAAAGGCTAAGGTTTCTTTAGGGTGCCGATATTGGTCGCGACTTTTATGTTGTGCAGAACGCTGATTGCCGTCAATCACTTGTTGCAATAAGTTGTTTTCCGTTGCATGCAGGCTGGCTGACGAACATAAAAATAAACTGGCAAGTAGTAAATGCTTCATTTGATACACCTATGCGTTTGATTGAGGAGTATTCCATTGTTGCAATAGACTTAATATAGCTAATACGACAAAGGCAACTAAAGTCCAACCGGGGATACTGATACCTAAAAATGTCCATAAGATGTCAGCGCATTCGCCGGTGCCATTAAGCATTAATTTAATGGTGTCCAGCAATGGAAAGTTTTCAAAAACATATTCTAATCCAGGCCCACATTCTGGTACATCCTCTGGTGGAAGGTTTTGTATCCAGACATGACGAGTAGATATGCCAGCACCGAATAACGCAGTAATGAAACCTATAATAGAATAAGCCTTTAAGCCACATGCTTTAGGATTGTGTATAGCGGCAATTAGAAAAACTAGCCCAGTAACAAGTATTGCGATACGTTGAGATATACATAATGGACAAGGTTCTAATTCTTCAACAAATTGAAAGTAAGCCCCGGTCGCTAGCATTAAAAAACAACTGACAAAGCCTATAAAAAACCAGATTCTAGGCGTGAATTTTATTAAATCAAACATGTGCAACCTCTTTTTTAAATGCTTTAATTTCCCGTGATGAACCGAGCACTACTATTATATCGTCGGCATCCAGTTTATGATCTTTCTCACCGATAGCAAAATGCAATTCTTCGCCGAGTTCTTTATCAATAACACCGATCAATACTAAATTATACTGTTCTGTGAGAGTAAGTTCACTGGTGTAGGTGTTTTCTAATGAACTGTTTTTAGGAATAACAACCTCTGCAACATGTAAATCATGTCTGCCAAAAACAGTGTGCTGAATAATATTGGTAATATCGGGCTTTTTAATGAGTTGGTGTATTCTTTGACCGCAAATTTCATAGGGGTCGATAATTTTATTGGCGCCTGCCGCAATGAGTTTTTCCGAAGAATGGGGAGCCTCAACAATAGCGATAATGTTTAAATTCTTATCAATCGCACGTGCGGAAAGGGTTAAAAAAACATTAGCAGAATCTTCTGGTAGGAAGCAGAAGATGGTGTCTATGTCTTCACCTATGCCTATAGATCTAAGGTTATCATCACTTCTAAAGTCAACAGAGATCACTTTAAAGCCATTTTCTTCTGCTAATAAAACCAGTGATGGGTCAGTTTCCACTACCTCAATATCATATAAATCTTGGTCGAGTCTTGCGATAGCTTCGAAAGACAAACGGTTATAACCAAATACAACAATTTTTCTCATTATTTTATACTCGTACCAAATTTACTTTTTACCACTTGGTCCTGAAAATATTCAATCGAATATTCTCTTCCTAATACGACCAGCATATCTTGTGCTTGTAATTCAAAATGCTTTACTGGGTTAAAGTAAAAATGCTGATTATGTACTTTATAGCGGTTGCGGTGTTTTCGGTGTTTTTGATTGGTGCTGATAACACCAATTAAGGTGAGTTTTCTATGCTTTAGGCCAATATCACCAATTTGCAGGTTTTCTAAAAAAGAACCTGTGGGGACCTCAATGGTGTCCATTATGATTTGCTTTTGTTCTTGTAAAATGCCCAGTATCGCTTCAAAGGCAACCGGTTGACCTACATATTCTGCTGCAAGTAATCCTGCTATTTCAAAGGGTTGAATGACGCTGTTTGCGCCTGCTTGATAAAGCTTATTAACATTGTCTTGTCTATTAGAGCGGGAGATGATGTTAATCTCTGGGTTAAGGTAACGACTGGTTAAGGTAATATAAACATTAACAATATCATCCCCTGTCGTACATAAAACAGCCGTTGCGCCTTGGTTGATGCCGGCATTTAGTAATACGTTGTTTGTACTAGCATCATCTTGAATGGCTAAATAGTGTTTTTGTTTGGCAAGAAAGATATTTTGTTCGTCTTTATCAATCACAATAAAAGCTTGTTTATCTTTTTCTAACTGTTTTGCAATTTCCTGGCCGACTCTACCAAAGCCGCAGATGATGATGAAGTTTTTAAAGCGACTTAATTCAGCATAGGTTCTGTTTTCGCGCAGGGTATGCATTTTGTCACTAAAGGCTGCGACTATAATTGAGGTGAAGAATGATAATACGCCAAGACCCGTAAGAATAAGGGTGACAGTTACTAATCGTCCGCCTATGGTTTGGGGGGTTATATCGCCATAGCCTACGGTTGATATGGTAACAATAGACCAATAGAAGGCATCATATAAATGCTGGATATTACCGCCACTGGAGGTGTTTTCAAATAAATAAATGGCAATACTGGCAATGAATACCAAAAATCCCATAAAAATAGCAAGTGTGATTAGCTCAAAGCGTTTACTGGATAAAACATCGGAAAAGACTTTAATGCTATTGGAATAACGAAATAACTTAAATAAACGAAAAATAAGCAGTATTCGTAGAATTCTTAACGGACGATAGCTAGGTAATATAGCCAGTAAATCAATAATGGCAAAAAGTGAAAACATGTATTTCAGTTTTTCACAGATAACTAGCCTGAGAGTCTTGAGTAAACTGAAGGGCGTGTCTAAATAGCGTGATTTTTCATATTCTTTGATAATAATAAGATGGGAATCTGAATATAACCAGGCTCTGAGTAGATATTCAGTAATAAAGATAACGACCACACCTTGCTCAAAAAACTCTCCCCATTGGTTGAGCGAGTGTTCAACACTATAAACAAGGAAAAAGACGCTGAGCATGACCAAGCAAATCATAAAAATATCAAAATGTGATTTTAATTGGCTTTGAGGGTTTTCTATTAGATTGTAAAAAAACAGTTTAGCCCGCTTGTAACGGACAGATGTTTTTAACAAATAGGCTAAATAGATGGTTGATCTTGCAAGCATCAGGATTGTTTTTTAAATTTAATGACTTTATTGACTGGGTTTAGGTTGATCTCATCAATCACACTATTTGGATTTGAATTGAGTATGTAATTGACTGTTTCTGCAATATCTTCGGGTAATAGGCCGTGTGTTTCATCGTCCCCTGGTTGAAAAGATAAGGAATCAAAAAAATCAGTTTTAACCATGCCCGGGTTAATTAAGGAAACGCGAACACTACTTGTACCGCATTCATCTCGTAATGCTTGGGTAAACCCTCGCAGTGCAAATTTGCTGGCACAGTAGATAGAACCTTTTCGGCTACCTTGTAATGCCGCTTCTGAGCCAATATAGATTAAATTGCTGTGAGCTTTTCTTTTTAAGCCGGGTAACAAGGCGCGAGTGATGAATGCTGGACTGGTAAAATTAACGGTCATCATCGTTTCTATTTGAGTAAAAGAAAATTGCTCCAATGAGCCAAATTGCCCATAGCCTGCTGAAAAAATAACACCGTCTAAAGCAGGGTATGTTTTTTCTAAGTCTTTTAATTTAGGTTTAAGTTGATTTAATTGAGTATAGTCGATTTCTATAAAGTGAAAATTTTCATGACTGACTTTAAATTGGCTGCAATCACGGGAGGTTCCAATAATGGTATGACCTTGTTGTAATAGCTGTTTTGCAATGGCTCTGCCAATGCCCGAGCTGGCACCCGTGACCAGTAGGGTTCTTTTTAAAGTGTGCATGGAAAGAATTTGGACTCAGGAATGTAAGTTAACAACAGTTCACTACAATACTGCATCATTTCTTGTTCTAATTCGGCTTTATACGAAGTCATTTTCTGTGAGGTTTCCATAGGGCTGGAAAATAAGACTTCTTCAGGATAAAGCTTGTGAATTTTCTTGAAAAACTTTTCAGGTAAACGAAATACCCCCAGACTGACAGAGTGTAATGACTCAAGTTTTATACGAGAAAACACTTGTTCAAATAAATCTTTGTACTGTTGTTGATAATCGGTTTGATAAATTAACGGGTCAAAACGTAAGCCAAGTTGCCAGCCTTGTTGTTGCAATTTACACATGGCATCCAGTCGTTTAGCGAGTGAAGGTGCTTTATCTTCAACTTTCTGAGCAATTTCATCGGGCGACAGGCTAAATGCGACAATACAACGTGGGTCGGGTGTTCGGTTAAGCAGACCTCTAATCTGGGTGCTTTTAGTTCTTAATTCTAGCCAGGCATTGGGCAGTTTGGCGAAAAAAGGTAAAAAATGTGCGGTAAATTGGGTGACAGGTTCTAACGCTAAGCTATCGCAATCATAGCCTGAGAAAAAATGTACCTGATCATCGGGGTTATCTTGGCAAATCTGACGAATGTCTTGTTGGTAATCTTCAAAATTAACAAATAAAACATAATTGGCAGATTGATACATGCCTTGTAAAAAGCAATAACGGCAGTCATACAGGCAATTAAGCATGTGTGAAAAATAATAGTTCTTTTCCGAGCCAATACCGTAACCTGAAGGCGCGGGAAGAGCGAAGCTTTTATATTTTTCTGCCAGTATTAATGCGGGGTTCTGTTTTTGTAAGCGAAAATTCTGTGCTTTAGGGTTAAATACTTCGCCATAGCGCTCACAAATTATTTTCCTTGCTTGAGGGAATCGGTCACATATCGCCAGGGTACGGTCGTGTTGACGAACACTTTCTTCAATATAAAGCGTATTGATCATGAACGGTTCAAGTTGACTTTTAATATTCCAACGAGAGAATCAATCTCTTGTTTAATAGAGGCTATTAATGGCTTAATTTCCGAAAGTTGATTGTTTTGGATTAATAACTCAGCATTTTGTAATAATGCAGTGGCTTTTTCTGCACCAAGAGACGAACAAACACCTTTTAAAGTATGTAATTCACGTCCTAGTAACGTCCAATCTTGATTGCTAAGTGCATCAGCAATGTTATTAAGGTAACTAGGGCATTCCTCAATAAACATGGCTGTCATCATTTCCATAATTTCAATGTCGTCATCAAGGCGCTTTAATGCAGCTTCCCAATTACATGTTTGTGCCAAAGTGTCTCCCTCGTATATGAATATTTGTATAAGATAAATTTAACATATATTTAATATAGGTAAGTAGGAATTTACCTATAGCCTAAATAAACAGTAGAATAGAGATATTTAAACTTATTGAGTCTCTTTATTCTAATGAATACAAAAAAGATTGGTTTTATCGGTGGCGGGAATATGGCGACAAGTCTGATTAATGGACTTATTGCCAGTGGACATCAGCCTAATCAATTATGGGTGTCAGATGCTAATCAAGAGACTTTACAGTCTTTAGCAGCAACATTGAATGTTAATGTAACTCATAATAATAATGATTTGGTTAATGAGGTTGATGTTGTTGTCTTAGCCGTTAAACCCCAAGTTTTACGTGGCGTTGCCGAACAAATCGCTGACACCCTAAGAGGTAGAGATGTCTTGGTCGTCTCAATTGCAGCGGGTATTTCACAAGAAAGTCTTTCTGAATGGTTAGGCAACAACATGGCAATTGTACGCTGTATGCCAAATACACCGGCATTAGTACGTACAGGTGCAACAGGATTACATGCTAACAGTCGGGTAAGTGCTGAACAAAAAGACTTAGCCGAAAATATTTTGCGTTCAGTTGGTATTGCTTTATGGGTAGATCATGAGAGTGAACTAGATGCTGTTACTGCGGTTTCTGGCAGTGGACCGGCATATTATTTTTTACTGATGGAAGCGATGGAGCAGACAGCTTTGGAGTTAGGCTTAAGTGAACAAACGGCTAGGCTATTAATTCAACAAACGGCCTTAGGTGCAGCTAAAATAGCTTTGGAATCTCATGAAACGCCGGGCGAGTTACGTCAAAGAGTGACATCACCGGGTGGAACAACACAGCAAGCGATAAAAACCTTTGAAGAGGGTGGTTTTTCTCAACTGGTTTCTAAAGCATTACATGCGGCAAGGGATCGATCGGTAGAGATGTCTAAAGAATTAGGAGAGAAGTGATGGGTACAAGTTATATGACAGATCCGCTAATATTTTTAATTGATACCGTCTTTTCATTGTATATATTAGCGGTTGTTTTACGGTTTTTGTTTCAATGGACGCGCGCAGATTTTTATAATCCAATTTCACAATTTATGGTGAAAATAACGCATCCCCCTTTAAAGTTATTACGCCGGTTTGTACCTGCTATTGGGAAAATTGATACCTCATCTATGGTGTTGGCACTTGCGTTACAAATGGTTTCAGATATTTCCATTTTAATGTTAAAAGGTGTGATGGTTAGTATTGCCGGCTTAGTTGTTTTATCATTCACTCAATTAATAAGTTTAATTATTAATGTATTTATTTTTGCGGTGTTTGCCAGAGCAATATTGAGTTGGTTTGATCCGGGAAATTACAATTCAGCGAGTTCTCTGTTACAAAGCCTAACAGAACCATTGTTAAGTGTATGTCGTAAAGTGATACCTGATTTAGGAGGGATTGATTTATCACCTTTAGCCGCCTTGGTGGTATTACAATTAGCAAAAATGATGATCCTGCCTCCTTTGCAGCAGCTTGCTAGTTTAATAGGTTAACAGGAACTTCTCTTTAGTAAGAGGTGTTTAATATGAATTTAAAAGCTTAGTCGATTATGGATATAGTACGATTTAAAAAATACAGTATTTTAATGACTTTAGTTTTGGGGTTGATTAGTCAGTCTGTATTTGCAAAAAAGATGTATCGCTGGGTTGATGATAATGGAAATATTTTTTATTCGGATCAGGTACCACCAGATCAGGTGAAACATCGACGAGAGTCTTTAAATGAAAATGCACGGGTTGTTGATGTGCTTGAGAAAGCAAAAACAAAATCACAGCGTGAATTGGAAAAACGTTTGATTATTTTGCGAAAACAACAAGAACAAATTATAAAGAAGCAGAAGTCGCATGATAAAGTTTTGTTGAGTACTTTCCGCAATCTTCATGATATGAATGTGACATTAAAAGGCAAGATTCTTGCCCTGGATGGGCAGCGTAAGGTGGTGCAAGGCAATGTTGAACGATTAGTGCAGCAATTGCAGCAACAACAAAAAAAGGCCGCCCAACATGAACGTGATGGGCGTAAAGTACCTAAAAAACTATTGACAGAAATATCATCCAGTAAGAAGCAAATTGAACAGGCTTATATTGATATTGCCCATCAGTTTGAAAAAAAGAAAATAGAAGTGGAAAAGTTTGAGGCCGATATTGCTAGATTTAGCTTTTTAACGCAATCGACGACTGAAAGTAAGGTGCTTAGCCGCAAAACAGCAGAAAAAAAGGCTGAGAATGAATTGGGCTTATTTATTTGTGAGTCTATTGGGCAATGCGAAAAAGCATGGGAAGTCGCTCAGCGCTTTGTTCTGGTTTATTCATCCACTGAAATAGATATTAAAACAGATAGGTTAATTATGAGTGTGGCGCCTTATAAAGACACTGACTTAAGCTTGTCTATATCAAAAATGAATACGGATGAAAATAAACAGCAGTTATTTCTTGATATCCGTTGTCGTCAATCTTCTTTAGGTGATGAATTATGCCGAGGGCCTAAAGCTAAAAAGGTGAGGCAATCATTTAATCGTTATATTAAAGATGCCTTAATTGAAACGGAAATGTAGGTTGGGTTAAGTTTGTCGTAGCCTTGATGTAACAAAGTGGAATCAAGGTTATTCGAGTCCTTGATTCCGCATTGCTGCATCAAGGCTACCCTACAACAATATTCATCAAACCTAAAATGGTTGGCCACTAGGGTTTTATCGTCCGAGTACCTTCGCAATCGAATGCTCCCACAAGTTTAAAGACTTAACGATAGGTGTACTACAGCTATCGTAGCCTTTATATTCAATACCTTTAAACACATCATCACGCAACCAGGCATAAGCATTGGGAGTGCTCTGTTTTAAACGTTCAGGAATTAAAATATATTGAGCGACCAGTTCAGCTAGTTTTTCCTGCGTTTGTCCGTCATATCGACCATCATTGACTTCCCATAAGTATTCAAACGCCTCAAACCATTTTGAGGGCCACAGGGCTAATTTAGCGTCGTTTATTAATTTGACAGTTTTATTATCATTAGAGGTTTTTCGATAGCGATAGAAAAAAGATAAAGCATGATCACCATTCCAAAAGTGAAAATTATCAATGGTATGCGCTATTTCATGAACAATAATTGGAATACGGAAATCGACCAGATATTTTAAATCTATATCCCTATAAAGTTTGTCATCTTTGGCTTTATCAAAGGCTTTAACGGTAAAAATAAT
>DAOWHF010000161.1:0-7894 GCA_030641565.1 Methylomarinum sp. | reverse complement strand
TTGACCAAGGGGGAGCGGAAACCTTACTAGGCAATGGTGATATGCTGTTTTTACCTTCAGGAACCAGTATTCCTATAAGAGCACATGGTGCTTTTGTTGATGATCATGAAGTACATAAAGTGGTTGAATTCCTTAAGAAAACTGCACCGGCAAATTATTTAGAAGAAATAACCCAGGAACGCTCTGATATGGGTGAAACTGTGGCGGAAGGGGGCGTTGACGCAGAAATGGATGCTTTATATGATGAAGCGGTTATGTTTGTGACAGAATCAAGAAAAGCTTCAATATCCAGTGTACAAAGACGTTTTAAAGTGGGCTATAACCGTGCAGCCAGAATGATAGAAGATATGGAGGCGGCGGGTGTGGTTAGCGCTCCAGAAGGTAATGGTTCAAGACAAGTTTTAGCACCACCTGCACCAAGGGATTAAAATGAGTAGTACTATTATAGGTTTAATCGTTGTTATGTTTATATCAACTTTTGTCGGTTGGTTCTTTAGTCATTCTAAAAAATCTGAAATGCCGATTAAAGTCATGTTATTTGTGCTTTATTTCTGGATTTCTGTATTTGTTCAGATAATGATTTTTGCAGGTCTTTATCAACTTGAATTGCTTGATGCTTTTATAAAAAATAACTAAGAATCCGTCCTATAATTTTAATTGCTCTAAAGCCCAGCTTACATGCTCTCTTACTATATCTGATGTATTAGATTGTTTGTCTAATAAGGCGTTTATGGTTTGTTCAGAGCGGGAACTGTTACCCAGTGCCACGGCAATATTTCTTAGCCAGCGGGTATAACCTATACGCCTAATCGCCGAGCCCTCCATATTTTTTGAAAACTGTTCTTCAGTCCAGCTAAATAGCTCGGTTAATTGCACATTATTCAGATTATGGCGCGGGTTATAGTCTTTTTCTGTGGTAAGTTTAGCAAAGCGATTCCAAGGGCAGATCAGCTGACAATCATCGCAACCATAAATTCTATTTCCGATTGAACTGCGTAAATGATCAGGAATAGAGCCATGAAGCTCTATGGTTAAATAGGAAATACAACGCCGAGCATCCACTTGATAAGGTGCGACAATGGCTTGAGTTGGACAAATGTCGATACAGGCCTTACATTTTCCGCAATGTTCTGTGGCTTTTTGATCCGCTGGAAGAGGGATGTCGGTATAAATTTCGCCTAAAAAAAACCAAGATCCGGCTTTACGATTAATCACATTAGAATGCTTACCAATCCAGCCTAAGCCTGCCTTTTCTGCAATGGCTTTTTCTAAGACTGGCGCGCTATCAACAAAGGCACGGTAGCCAAAATCGCCTATTTCCTGTTCGATTTTTGTCGCCAGTTTTTGTAAACGATTACGTAAAATCTTATGATAATCTCTACCCAATGCATAGCGAGAGATAAAGGCTGCGATAGGCGAATCTAATACGCTGTTCATTTGGTCAGCCGTTTCAGGCAAATAATCCATGCGTACTGAAATAATACTCACCGTTCCTTCTTGTAATAAGTTAGGCCGAGATCTTTTTAGGCCATGCTTATGCATATAGTCCATATCCGCATGAAAGCCTTTATCTACCCAATTGTTTAAATGATTTTCTGCGACTGCTAAATCAGTATCTGAAATACCCACTTGTTGAAAGCCTAATTCCTCTCCCCATTGTTTGATTTTGAGTGCAAGATCTGAATTATGATGAGGGATATTTTTGTCCATTGAGGTGAGAGCAAATATAATAGATTAAATACATAGTTTACCTTACCTAGCCAGATGCAGAAATTACCAACTAAATTATATTTAACCGAACAAGTCAGAGCCATTGATCGTATGGCTATTGAAGAAAAAGGCATTCCTGGGATAGATTTAATGCGCAAGGCAGGTGCTGCGGTTTTTGAACTGATACAGAAAGACTATAGCAATGAGCATCTGATTATCTTTTGTGGCGCGGGTAATAATGCAGGTGATGGTTATGTGGTCGCCGCATTAGCACTTAAAGCAGGGGTTAAGGTAGATGTTTATTACTTATCTACCCCCAGTGAGCTTAAAGGGGATGCTTTAACTGCTTATCAGGATTATCTTATGGTCGGCGGTTTTGCAATTATATTTGATGATAATCGCGTGTTAAAAAAAGGCATTATTATTGATGCCTTATTGGGGACAGGTTTAGACCGCGCGGTATCGGGTGACTACGAAATGGCGGTTAACTGTATTAAGCAATCAAAACTACCTGTTATAGCAATCGATATTCCATCGGGTCTTAATGCGGATACAGGGAATGTCATGGGATGTGCTGTAAAAGCGGATGTGAGTGTCAGTTTTATTGCACTCAAGCAAGGCATGTTTACTGGTGAGGCTGCAGAGTATTGTGGACGTATTGTCTACTCATCTTTAGGGATTACGGATGATGTATTTAACGCATTTCCCGCAGCAGTTAAGCGTATTGACTCGTTTAAATTGCCAAAACGTCATCGTTGCTCACATAAAGGTCATTATGGGCATGTGTTAGTTGTAGGTGGTGACGTTGGTTTTAGCGGTGCAATAAATTTAGCGGCAGAAGCGGTACTTAGGACTGGTGCTGGTTTGGTGAGTGTAGCAACGCGGCCCGAACATGCGGCATTGATTAACGTAATGCGTCCAGAGCTTATGTGTCATGGCATTGAATCAGCGAGTGAATTAAGCCCTTTATTAAATAAAGCAACTGTAGTCGTAATTGGGCCAGGATTAGGACAAAGCCGATGGGCAAAGGACTTATTACAGGCAGTATTACAATCGGGTAAATCAACTGTCTGTGATGCCGATGCACTTAATTTATTAGCAAAAGAACCGCAATATCAGCATAACTGGGTATTAACACCGCATCCTGGTGAGGCCTCTAGGCTGTTAAATAGCACAACAACAGCAATTGCAGGTGATAGGTTTGCCGCTGTCTTAGCGTTACAGAAACAATATGGTGGTGTGGTTGTTTTAAAAGGTGCGGGAACATTAATTAGTCATAATAATGAGATAACGCTATCGACAACAGGTAACCCCGGCATGGCAAGTGGTGGCATGGGTGATACATTGACAGGTATGATAGCGGGATTAATTGCCCAAGGAGTGCCTTTAGCTGAGGCGGCAACATCAGCCGTGCATTTACATGGTAAAGCCGCTGATTTATCTGCTCAACAACAGGGTGAAATTGGATTGTTGGCAAGTGACTTAATGCCATTTATTAGAAAATTAGTTAACCAATGAAAATAACATTATTAAATGAACAAGAAACTGAACAACTGGGTGCTGAATTATGGCGAATATTACCTGAGAAATGTTTGATATTTCTTAATGGTGATTTAGGGGCAGGTAAAACGACTTTAACACGCGGTGTTTTAAGGGCAGCAGGACATAAAACAGCGGTTAAAAGTCCCACCTATACATTGGTGGAAGAATACGATTTACCTAATAGAAAAGTCTTTCACTTTGATTTGTATCGAGTAAAAGACCCTGAGGAATTAGAGTGGATGGGCATTAGAGATTATTTAGACCAACAAAGTTTATGTTTTATTGAGTGGCCAGAACTGGGAAAAGGTTTTTTACCTGAGCCTGATGTAGAGTTAACAATATCGACTGTAGGGGAAGGTCGGGAAGTTGAAATTGCGGTTATTTCAGAAAATCTAGTAAATAGACTCAATCTCCACTGGAAAAACAAGGACATACTGTTATAATTTAAATAAGAGTATTAATTAGGGTATTCTCAGATGTTTAAAGCTTTCAAAATTATAATTTTATGTGCATTGTTAGCAGTTTCTGTAACTGTGCACGCGCAGCAAGTGCGTATTGCTTCTTTACGCTATTGGACGGCGCCAGATCATACGCGTATGGTTTTTGATGTTACTAAAAAGGCAGCTCATCAAGTTTTTTTATTAAAAAATCCAGCGCGCTTAGTGATTGATTTTAGTAATACTAAATTATTAAAACCTTTAGCGCAGCCACCTAAGAATCATACATTATTTAGCAGAGTGCGTAGTGCGGCAAGAAATAAGCATGATTTAAGAGTCGTTGTGGATTTAAAAACGGCTGTGGCACCCAAAAGTTTTTTATTAAAACCGAGTAACAGTTATGGCAATCGATTGGTTGTGGACTTATTCGCTAAAGACAAAACAGTAGTCGTATCAAAAACAAAGAAAGCTGTAAATAAAACCAGAGTTATTAAAACCGTAAAAAATAAAGCCAGAGATATTATCATTGCAATTGATGCTGGACATGGCGGGGAAGACCCTGGTGCTCATGGTCCTAGAGGAACACAAGAAAAAAAGGTGGTGTTTGATATTGCAAAAAAATTAGCAGTATTGATTAATAAAAAACCAGGGATGAAGGCGGTGATGGTTCGTAAAGGGGATTATTACATTAAGCTGAGAAAACGCATGGAAATAGCCCGTGCTGCAAAAGCAGATTTATTTGTATCTATTCATGCGGATGCATTTAAAAATTCAAAGGTTAAAGGGGCTTCTGTCTTTACCTTGTCTAATCGAGGTGCGTCAAGTGAAGCCGCTAGATGGTTGGCTAAGCATGAAAATTCAGCTGATCTTGTGGGTGGTGTAAAACTGGCAGATAAAGAAGATATGTTGGCCTCTGTATTAATGGATTTATCGCAAACAGCCACTAAAGAAGTAAGTCGTGACGTAGCTGGTGATATTCTTAAGAATTTTAAAACCATTGGGCATTTACATAAAAATAATGTGCAAAAAGCGGGGTTTATGGTTTTAAAATCGCCTGATATTCCTTCAATTTTGGTTGAAACTGCTTTTATTTCTAACCCAGCTGAAGAGCGTAAATTAAAAAGTGGTAAGCACCAAGCCAAAATGGCTCAAGCTATATATAAAGGTGTAGTAGGGTATTTTTCCAAACATGCGCCAGCAGATACTTACTTGGCTTTAAATGCCAGTAAAAAACATGTGATTTCGAGAGGAGAGACTTTGTCCGGAATTGCACACTATTATGGTGTCAGTATGCAATCAATTAAGTCGGTTAACGCATTGGCGAGTAATCAAATAAGAATTGGACAGGTTATAAAAATACCAAGAGGCTAAGGGTCTGAAGGTAGGGCGGACTGATGTCCGCTCTACAAAACAGCTTTAAAGCTTATATAAAACGCTATTGTTTTTATCTCTAGAATCGGTTTTTTTATGTTTATTTTGGTCAATTCTTTCCTGAGTAAATTTTGCAATCATTTGATCCCAGCTATTATATTGATCATAGTTCTTAAAACCGGCGTTTTTTCGATTTTCAAAAACTTCTTTTCCTAAAATAATAAGTTCATCTGCTGATTTTCCATCAACAGCATCTAAAAACTCATCTTTATTTTTGATGGAGTCACGTAGTGTCCAATAAGATACTTCAAACTCTATACGTTGCTCTGTGGGCAAACGATCTTTTATCATACTGACAGATCTATTAGCCGTTTTTAAACTACGACCATTAATCTCACTGCCTTTACTACAACCAAGTAGTAGTGCACACATGATAAAAACAAAAACTGTAGACAAAAATCTCATACAACAAACCTCAATAGAATAGGAAAAATAACAATATAAGTAGCATCAGGAAATGGATAGATTGCTATCTAAAATAGAACTAACGATACATATTATTTGTTAAACATTCCTTTAGTAATAAACCTGAATTTTTTTATAATTTAACTACGCCAGGTTTTTAAACAAAGTAAAATACGCAAACATTATAAACCCATGCTCACATTTTATGCTGGAATTTGTCCAATTATTAAATCAGCGTTATCAAGCTGTTATTGCCAACTTAAAAGAAGGTGATCCATTAGCTGTTTTATTTCAGCAAAGGGTAGAACAGCTCATATTTACTGAAGCTTTTATTAAAAAAGGTAATCTACTTAACAGCTCACCAAACACACCCTTGCAAATAGCAATTATTGGTCCTACGCAAGCAGGGAAAAGCTCAGTCTCTAATTTGGTACTAAACAGTCATAGTGCTGGCGTAAGTCCTCTTGCCGGTTATACGGTACATCCTCAGGGTTTTTGTTGTAACACGACAAAACAAGACAATGTTGGTTTGCAGAATTACTTTGGTAGATTTCAGCAGCTAAATCTAAGCGACCTAAAGCCAAATAGGCATGATTGTTATGCCCTGACAGAAAATAATAACCATACCGATTTACTACCCGATTGTGTGTTTTGGGATACGCCCGATTTTGACTCAATTGATTCAGTAGATTACCGCGAAGGCGTGTTAAGAACCATTGCCTTAGCCGATATTGTGGTATTGGTGGTCAGTAAAGAAAAATATGCTGATCAAGCGGTATGGGAGATGATGTCGACTATTGAATGCTTTCATCAGCCAACCCTGATTTGTGTAAACAAACTGACAGAAGGCACAGAAGACATAATCATTCGGTCTTTAAAAGAAAAATGGCAGCAGGCGAGAAAGGATGTATTCCCTGAAATTATTCCTCTGTACTATCAAAAACAAAGTGGGTTACCCGTTTGGCCTCCATCAAGCATAAATCAGTTTTTTCAGATTGAAAGCAAGGTTTCTCAGCATAAGCATTTTGAATATCAAAATGAATTACTCAATAAATATTGGCATAGCTGGCTAGAACCTATTGCTGCAGAGCATGAGGCTGTTAGGCTATGGTGTGCTTTGGTAGATGAAAACATAGATCAGGCATTAAAAGATTATCAAAGGGATTATTTAAATCATCCTCATTATTACGATACTTTTCAAAATGCTTTGGTTGAGTTGCTGACTCTATTAGAAATACCGGGTATCTCTAAAATTCTAACAAAAACCCGCCGTGCTTTAACCTGGCCTGTTAGAAAAATGCTGGCTTTAGGGAAGCAAGCTATTTCTTCTTCAGAGGGTAAAGAAGAAATTATATTAAACCAAATCGGCGAGCATCTGTTAATTTCACTGGCTGACCAGTTACTCGGAAGAATAGATTCGGATACCAAACAACATAGCTGGTGGAAAGCTTCGTACTGTTTATTAAGGCAGCAACGTAATGAGATATTAACTGATTATAAATACGCGGTTGATGATTATAGAGATTCTTTCCAGCTAGACGTAGAAGCAACCGCTAATCGGCTGTATAACAAATTATCTGAACAGCCTGTGGTATTAAATAGTTTAAGAGCAACACGGGTAACGACAGATGCCGCCGCTATGGCCTTAGTGATACAAACAGGGGGTATTGGTCTACATGATTTAGTGATTACCCCAGCTATGTTATCAATAACATCATTATTAGCTGAAAGTGCAATAGGCAGCTATATGACACATGCTGAAACTGAATTAAAGCAGCTTCAATTAAATACAGTAAAGAATCAGTTATTTACCGATGGTTTAAAGAAAGCTTTATATACATTGCCAGAACAACTTTCTGATAAAAATCGATTTAATATTTCAATAGAGCTACTACAGCAAGCTGAACAACAACGTAAAGAGAAAAAACATGGCATCCGAATACTCTAACTTGCTCACCGATATTGAACAATGCACGCAACAAGCGGTTGCTGATGGCTGGCTTGATAAAACTGTCGTCTCAAATTTATTAATAGAAGACACAGTTTCAGCTAAGGAATTATTTGTCAGTGCCAATGACAGGCCTATGGTTGTAGCCTTTATGGGCGGAACAGGGGTAGGTAAAAGCTCCTTGCTGAATAAGTTAGCAGGAAAAGCGATAGCCAAAGCAGGGGTAGAAAGGCCAACGTCGCATGAAGTCACCTTATTTCATCATCAATCGATTAATCTCAGTCAGTTAGATGAGAAATTCCCCTTACAACAAATTCAAATCGCACAACATAACGAGGCGGCAGGGGAAAAGGTTATCTGGATAGATATGCCAGATTTTGACAGTACCGAAGAAAAAAACAAAGATATTGTCATGCAATGG
>DAOWHF010000060.1:0-2101 GCA_030641565.1 Methylomarinum sp. | reverse complement strand
GGCTCATGGATGTCTGATTTTTTAAGGTATTCATCGTGTGCTGAGCGCATATTTTCAGCCATTAACAGGTTTATATTTTTCCCTATAATTTCACTGGCACTGTAACCAAAGGTTCTTTCAGCCGTTGGATTAAAACTCATAACCAGGCCCTGAGCATTAATGGTGATAATGCCTTCAGCAGAATTATCAATAATTGCACGAACATAACCATCTGCCAAATGTTTCACCCCCTCAAACCGCTTGTCAACTAGGGTGGCCATCAACAACAATAAAACAAGCGTGGTACAACCGCCTGCAATTAAAAAACTAAGTTGAACCGGGGTAAAAAACCCATCTATTAATAAAGTATCTTCAACACCTGTTGCATAAAAAAAAGTGCCATGCATGGCAACATAATGCACCGTAGATACGGAGACAGCGAAGAGCAGTGCAGATCCCACTCGAAAACGATAATCTGTTATGTTTTTACCTATGCAAAAACACACATAAAGCGATAGATAAGAAAGTACAACAGCAAGAGCCAAGGTAAAAATAAAATGGCTTAATTGGTACCGCATAAGTGCATTGGCTTCAATCGCTTCCATGCCTGAAAAATGCATTAAACCAATACCAACAGCCAAACAGCATCCGCTATTAAGAAGTTCAAGCTTGCTAAAAGACTCTTTTGTTAACTGTGTTAAAAAAACACTACAGCCTAAAATAGCTGGCAATATAGAAATTAACGTCATTTCTATATCAAAATGGACAGGAATTTGTAACTTAAAAGCCAGCATACCAATAAAGTGCATGGCCCATATCCCTATGCCCATCACAAATGCCCCGCTGGTAATCCATAATCGACGGCGAAGCGTATATACCGCCGAGTTGACCCTCTCTGTAACATGCAGCATGGTTAATGAGGCGACAAAAACAACCACAACCGACATCACCACCATAAATACATCGTGCTGACTGCTAAGTAGTTGATTAACATCAACCATAGAATAATCAAAACGCCAGAATTCCATCTCCCCTCCTACAAGTTTTAGTATAAAGCTACCACATCAAATCATCAGGTATCTCATACCCTTGATATTCATCGTCTTCTATCGTATCTGCTTGCTCAGAAAATAATACAATCACAACACTCTCATTACGTTGTTTTATTTTATTTGCCACTTCTACTGCCACAACTTCGTAGCTTAACTTTGCTTTAACAACAGCTAGTCGACCGGCAATAATTTTATTGCGTATGTCCTCACTCACATAAATGACTTTAACTTTATTCTGATCAGTAAAGTTATAAGCAATATCTGCTTCTTGATCCTTGGGTAGTTTGTTTAACTCAATCAACTGTATTATTTGATTAGCAATATGTTTCTTTTCGGCCTCTTTATTACGTTGTTCATTCAAGACCTTATCTTTTTCTATCTGCTTGGTTTTTGCTTCCTGTGCCAGTTGTTTAGCTTCATCAACAACCGCTACTTTATTTTTATTTAGCTTTTTAGTTTGCTTTCTTTTTTCTGCTCTAACTTGTTTGATTTTATTATCGTTAGTCAAACCTGCTTTCAATAGCTGGTCCTGAAGTGATAGATTTTTCATTATTAAACAAAAGGGTATATGTTTGAAAACTAGATCGTTACCTAGTGATGAGATTGTGCTGCTTAACTATGCTTGCCTTAACATGCTCTGTCAAGTTAAGGCCATTTATCGACAGATAAGCATAAAAGCACTCTAACAAAATCGATGTCAATTATAATAGTTATTAGTAAGTATCTGTATACCACATAGAATTTTTAGTCAAAACTAGCATGTCCTTTAATCAACTCAATTTATCCACACCTCTACTTCAAGCCATAACTGAACAAGGTTATGACAAGCCCACACCTGTACAAGAAAAAGCGATTCCATTAATTTTGCAAGGGAAGGATATCCTAGCGGGTGCCCAAACAGGTACCGGAAAAACCGCTGGATTTGCTTTGCCTATACTACAACTAATACACAACCAGCCCTTAGCTCAAAGACCTCGCCCCATTAAAGCCTTAGTTCTTACGCCCACACGTGAATTAGCAGTACAGGTACATGAAAGCTTTGTAACTTATGCAAAACACCTGCCCTTATT
>DAOWHF010000137.1:0-4602 GCA_030641565.1 Methylomarinum sp. | reverse complement strand
TGATTATGGTAGTAAACAAAGCGATTGCCCCTCTACCACTATGCATTGTGAGAAAGATAGTAACGGCAACTGGTGGGGGATGATTGGTATGCATTTAGTGCAAAAAACCCCTAACCATGGCGAAATGATTTGGGCATCTTTCGAGCATGTTGCCAATGCGCCTGACTGTGCAGCGGGTGGTAGCAATCCTATCCAGCAGAACCCAGTGGGCTTAAGTACTGGGTGGAATCTATTTAACTATGCCAGCTATACCAAAGCGGGTGGTAAAGACAAAACATGTGCATATCCACAAAGTGGTGTGACAGATCCTTTGTGTTTAACTAACCCAAATCCAGCTGGCGATAATAAAACTTGGGTCTCGGTTAATATCTGTCGTACAGATCAGTTGCCTCTAGCGACTAATTGCGACTCTGCGACCAGTAATCTGGGTATTACTTCTTGCTTAAATAGCAGTGTGCAAGCAACGCTTAAGAATAAATGGGCTAATTATCAGTTAATTGGCGCAGAATGGGGTGCTTGGGGGGCTGCCGAAGGACAAATAACACCATTAACAGGTTGTTTTAACATATATGATGGCACAGGGTCTGGCGTTGGATCACTGGGGATGAGTTGTACTAATCCAGCTCCCACAGCTGAGAATACGATGAATATTGCGGGTACTACGAATTTGGCAAACACTACGATGGAAACATGGATGCAAAAGGGTATCAGTCTTACCACTGGCTCAGGTAAGTCATCAGAAACCTGGACTCAGCAAGATTGTTTTTCATGTCATCAACCAACTACGGCCTCTTATCAAGGTGATATGAGTCACTTGTTTGGGCGTGTTCAGCAGAAAACGGCTGATATTCAAGCAGGCCCTATATTTGATAATGACCAAGCTAAGCAAGTCTGTCCAACAGTATGTAAAAGTGTGGATAGTCAATGGAATGGGCAATGGACTACAACTGTGCCGGGCGTAATGTCAGTTTGTGGATGTGAGGTGAAAAAATAGTAAAAAAGGCGCCTGGTATTTCTCTAAAGAGCCAGGCGCTCTTACTTGTTGGCGTATGTTTTTAAGTGCTGTTTTTATAACAAAGTTAACCTTTCTATCTTGTTGGGTTGGGAAATGTGGATAAAACCAAGCACTTTTTTGTGACAAAATCATGACAAAAGCAAAGAATGATCTGATTTTATAGAGGTAAATTGTTAAAATTAGGGATTGCTCATCAAATTAAGTCATCATGAAAAACATTCTGCACTTCCCAAGGAAGCAGAGCACTAGAGTCTACTATAGAATTATGGAGAAAATTATTTAAATATTCTTTTATCAAGCTTCGAATTTTTTTTCGAATATTCAATTTTCGAAAATCTAGTGTTTTCTCCAAAGCAGGTGGTGGGCATCTTGCCAGGGGTGTAAAATTTATCTTGGTGGGGGTGTGGCTCCTGGGGTCCGTCGTACCTTTGGGTAACGGCTCGAACTTGAAATGCCGCCCCCGCCGCTTGCGCCGTCCGAGACGTCTTTATTGGGATGGTGCCGAGTGATTTCATGTGGTTTTTATTGAGGTCATTTGTGGCTCTACTAAGTAGACGAGACGCAGGATGGTGTTGTATCCACTGTTAACGTTGATCTTTGGAGACCGCTATGAACACTAACAATACACCACGCCTACAAGTCGCAGTTGATATCGGTAGTCGCGAGCATTATGTGGCTATTGGCCTTTCTGAAGGCGGGGTTCTGGACGAATTTTCGATCACCCATACACCCGCAGGGTTTCAGTCTTTTTTCAGCCGTATCGAACGGCAAGAGCGCTTATACCATCTGCCCGTTAATGTCGCTATGGAGGGTTACAATGGTTGGGCTCGACCGTTGGATAGTCAAGTCCAGAAGCACGGATACCAGCTTTACAACGTCAATAACCTCAAGCTGGCTCGTTTTAAAGAGATCTTTCCCTCGCCAGCAAAATCCGATTCGATCGATGCCCACAAAATGCTTGAGTTGTTTCAGCTTCAGGATCATTTGCCTCTCGCTAAAGGTGTTCTGCAGGCGGTATTACCAGTGCCCGATGCCAACCAGCGATTAAAACGCCTTACCCGACGACGGCGCCAGTTAACCAACGAAAAGATTTCCTTGCAAAACCGTATACAACCTGACCTACAGGCTATCTGCCCGACTCTTCTGGATATGACAGGAAGTGTCGACAACCTGTGGTTCATACACTTTCTGACTTGTCGCGATGACCTGGCGAAATTAGTGCGACTACAGACCAAAAGCCTGCTTGCCATTCAAGGTGTTGGCAGGCGTTATCTCAACCTCATTCGTGACTGGCAAAAACAGGCGGAATTTTCTAATGAAGTCGAGGAGGTTGGCCCGATGATTCAAGAGGATGCACGTCGCCTCTTAGCTTTAATTACTTCTATTAAAGCGATGGATACCAAAATTGAGCAACAAATTAAAAAGTCCGATTATGCTCAACATATCGAATCTATTCCAGGCTTTGGCCTGGTATGTAGCGCTGAATTGGCAGGTGAAATCGGTACTTTAGAACGCTTCTCGAAACAGAGTAGCTTCTCAATCTATATCGGCATGGCTCCTCTGGACAATCAGTCAGGCGCTTACCAAGGTACGAAATCACCCAAACACGTTAATACTCGAGCTCGCAAAGCCATGATGACAGCGATTTGTCGTCACATGGCTTGTGTGCCTGAATCTCGCGCTTATTATGATAAAAAACGTTCCGAAGGAAAGACTCACAATAAGGCTGTTCGTGCTTTGGGACGTCATATATCACGAGTCATCTGGTCTATGTTGCATCATGATCGAGACTATATAAAACAAATTAGGGTACAAGTAAAAAAGGCTGCTTAGTGACTAACGGGAGGAAGGCACTCAGACTGAGCTGTATGAAATGATGGCAAAGTACGGATTGCCAGAATAATTGAGATACTCCCGTTCCAGGTCTTATTTTTTCTCTGGCTATACTAGAGAGAGGATTAATTACGCCAAATTTATTTGTTTATTTTGAAATAAAACTTGAAAATTCCAGAGGGATGTTCAGGTCTTTGATTTATGATTTTTAATAATTCCACTCACTGTAGAATAGTGCAGACTTAAAATAGTCTCCTAACTCTTTTAAGGTATAACCGCCAGTAGCATAGGCAAAAACTATTGCCTCGTTTCTTATTTTGTATTTCTCAGCATAATAAGATAAAGACTTTGGTAAAGGTCTACGTTGTGAGGTCGGTGTTTCACTTAAATCTTTATCAACTTTGATGTGGTGTTGCATTGATTGCACAAACTTCTTAAATAATTTCCACCCGGTTTCTGCCATTATGTTTCGCCCGGTATAAAGCCTCATCAGCTTCTTTAATAACATTGTTTAAAGATGTTATTTCTTCACCATTTCTACAGCATACTCCAATAGAAAGTGTGGTTGGGATAAGTGCTCCCTCAAAGGAAAAGTCAAATTGCTCGACTTTTTGTCTGATTCTTTCTGCTAACTTACTGACCGCATTAATATCAGTATTGTGTAATAACATGATAAATTCTTCGCCGCCGTAGCGTGCCAACATGTCGTCTTTGCGCATTTCCCCTTGTAAAATAATCGCCAGATCTTTCAATACCTGGTCACCTGCGGGATGACCAAAATTGTCGTTAATTTTCTTAAAAAAATCGACATCGCACATGATAATAGCCAAATTATCATTATTTAGTTTGCAAACAGATACTTTCTCTCCTGCTTGTAATATAAAGGCACGTCGATTAGATATATTGGTTAATGCATCGGTATTTGCAGCTTGATATAAAGCATGTTCAGACTCAACTTCATTTGCTTTTTTATATTCGATTTTCATAACCGTACTCCCGACCCTAATTCTTGAAGTCGATTCAATCACTTGTCTTTCAATCCGAATATCATTTACATAACAGCCATTGGTTGATTGATAGTCTTCAAGAATAATGCAATCAGGATAAATAATGAATGCACCATGTTTACGGGAAATTTTTGCATCTACAATTTTGATGTCTATATCGCCTGCTCGTCCGAAAGTGTTAAATTGGCGATCCAATCGATATTGTTTACCCTGATCTAAACCAGAAAGAATAACTAAATAGGGAGCAAGTCCCGTATTCTCAGCTTGTTTTTCCTGGGTGCTTTCCAGTAATGTGGCAGTAAGATCGGTATGCAGTGTTTTGGTAACAGTCATAATTCTAAAAAGTCTGTAGAGCCAGGAGCCTGTCTGAGAAATCCAAGCAGATAAAAATTACTCTCCTATTAACAACTCCACTAATGCTTGATGAATTTATCTTTTTGATAAATGCCATCCATAGAAATCGTTTAGTCCTATAAAGTATTTTTAATACTAAAATTGCCTACTCGGCCTGAATCTTGGAGGAGGGGGTGGAGGTCTATCAGGAAAACATGCTAATTGTTCATTATTCATTTGTAAACAAACTCCATTCTCTACTCCTCTTGGTGTGTCAAAGCGACAATGTGCATGTACACTTTTATATTTACAGGCAGCAACAGCAAAGTCAGGGGCGTGTGCAGGCAGTGGCGGCATAATTTCTACATGTTTGGGTTCATGCATTAATTTGTCTTGCCTTGGTAGGTTAAATGG
>DAOWHF010000128.1:0-2546 GCA_030641565.1 Methylomarinum sp. | reverse complement strand
TCAGTAAGCTAACTGCTTTTGCACTATCATTGGGTAGATTTGCGACTATTTTCGCACCCAAGCCATCAACTCTGACATATGTTGTAAATAACATCATTATTAACAGAGCCAGCCTGCCTAACATCGGTGTTATTAGTAAGACTTCAAATGCCTGTTTTTCCAGTACATAGCTAATCATTGTCCATTTTAGTAGCAACACTAAAACCAAAATCACAACTGCAATAGGACCTGCCGCGGGATCTTTCATAATTTCAAGGCTACGCTGTTGGCTGCCTAATCCACCAACCCAGGCATCTGCACAATCAGCCAAGCCATCAAGATGCAATCCACCTGTGAGTAAAACCCATAAAGTTAAAATGAGTGCAGCCTGAATCGGCAAAGGCATATTGCCTATAAAATAGGCTAAAAGGACTAATAGAGCACCTATCAATAAGCCAACAATAGGATAAAAAACAGCGGACACACCTAATTGCTTATTACTGGCAATGAAAGATCGAGTAACGGGAATGATGGTTAAAAATTGTAATGCGAGCAAAAATGAATTCATTAACCAAAAAAGCCTTTATTGAGTAATACTCACAAAACAACTAGTACGCCATCAACTTTGGTTTGATGGATATTTAAGAATATGTAGCTCGTATGAAACGAAGTGTAATACGGGGCTCTTCACTATCGTCTCCCCCCGTATTACGCAAGCTTCATACGGGCTACAAAATTAATTATTTAAAGATAACCTTTCCATCAAGTCAATGTAGCAAGGCTACGAAAAAATTATTTTAGGAACGCACATAAAATAATTTCGACAACTTGGTCTATTTTAGTGGGATGGGCAAAGTGATAGCATGCCCATCCTACTAAAATCACCATTCATTAAAATAGAGCGTTATTTTAATGGCCGTCCTTTTCCATCTGTAGTTATCATTTTACCCAGCAATAAACAGCCTTCAATAAATCCCCACATAAAGCCATATTGAAAACCTAGGCCAAATGACAACGCTATTTGAGCAATGGCAATAGGGTACTGACCTAAATAAATTCTATGCGCGCCTACAAACCCAAGAAAAAGACCTAAAAAACCGGCAATATAGTGATTTTTAACGGCTCGGGTATCTTGAATATAAGCTCCCACATAGCCTACTTCTGTCGCACTTCCATCATCCTCAGGCATAAAGTCAACATCATCACCTACTTTCGGCGGTTGCTCTGAAGTCCAGTCATCAATGTGAAATTCATAGAACTTATCTTCACATTTAATTGCACCTGTTTGACACTCTTCATCATAACTTTCAATATGACCAATCATTGATTCTCTACCTTTGTTGTTATTATTGTGTTGTAATTTCGGCTTGGGCAAATGTTGCCATTTCATTATGTAACCTACACGCCATCTGTAGCAAAGGAACGGCTGCCACTGCACCACTGGCCTCGCCCAAGCGCATCTTTAAATCTAATAGCGGCCTTGCTTGTAATTGCTCTAAAACTAATTGATGGCCTTTTTCCTGTGAGCGATGGGCATAAAAAAACCATGCTTGCACTTCAGGATTAATCTTAACAGCCAATAATGCCGCAACACTGGCTATAAACCCATCAATTAATACCGGCAATTTTTGCTGCGCTGCGTAAACATATGCACCGACTAAAGCCGCAATTTCAAATCCACCGAGATATTGTAATACGTTTAACGGAGTTTCTAAAAAGTTCTGGTGTAAATCAATTGATTCTTCAATCACCTTAGCTTTATGTTGAATTGCTTTATTTACTAAGCCTGTGCCTGCTCCGGTTAACTGCTCTACCGACAAGCCTGTTAAAGCAGTGGCCATTGCACTGGCACTTGTTGTGTTAGCAATGCCCATTTCACCGGCTATAAATAGCTGTGTTTTATGCTTTAAGGCTCTTTTAACCGCAGACTTTCCTGAGGCTAATGCTGAGTTCATTTGCAACGCTGTCATTGCCGCTTGTTTAGCAAAATTTGCAGTACCATTTCCCGCTCGATCAACAATCAGACCCTTTGCTTCAACGGTATTAACCAACCCTACATCAATCACTTCAAAACTAGCATTTACATAACGGGATAAGACATTGACGGCAGCCCCATTATTAGCAAAATTTTTAACCATTTCAGCGGTGACGACTTGTGGAAATGCAGAAACAGCTTCTGCTGCAACACCATGATCTGCAGCAAAAACAGAAACCCATACTTGCTCTATCTCAGGTTGTTCTGTTTGTTGCATGGCTGCTAATCGAACAGCCAGTTCTTCTAATAAACCTAAAGACCCCTGTGGTTTTGTCAGTATTGCTTGTCTATTAAATGCTTTCTTATAATAAGCTTCATCAGGTCGTTCAATTTTATGATTTAACCAATCCATCTGTTATTTTAAAACCTGTGGTAAACCAGCAGTCACCATCACCACTTTGTCACTCAAGGTAGCAATTTTTTGATGCAAAAAACCCGCTTCATCAACAAAGCGGCGAGTCATTTTATCCATAGGGACAATGCCTAAGCCGACTTCATTACTGACCAATATAAGCCGACCTGAAAAGCCAGC
>DAOWHF010000067.1:0-3404 GCA_030641565.1 Methylomarinum sp. | reverse complement strand
ATCTGTTGTTGTTGGTGGTGATGCAAGAGCAACCAGCGCAGATTTAAAAATGGCATTAGCGGAAGGTTTGCAAGCAGAAGGCTGCAATGTTATCGACATAGGTATGGTTGGAACAGAAGAAATTTATTTTGCCACTAGTTATTTGAATGTGGATGGTGGCGTTGAGGTAACGGCATCTCATAACCCCATTAATTACAACGGTATGAAATTGGTCAGAGAGCAAAGTAAACCTGTTTCAGGCGATACCGGATTACGAGATATACAGCAGATGGCAGAGCAGCAGCCATGGTTAACGGAAGCTGCTAAGGCTGAAAAAGGCAGCTATAGCAAAGTGTCTATTTTGGCTGCATACGTTGATCATTTGTTGGGATATATCAATGCTGAAAATATTAAACCGCTCAAACTCGTTGTCAACTCAGGTAATGGTTCGGCCGGGCATGTGGTAGATACGCTGGAGCAACAGTTTAAGGCGTTATCAATACCTATTGAGTTTATAAAAGTACATCACCAACCTGATGCAACTTTCCCGAATGGTATTCCTAATCCGTTATTGCCTGAAAATAGAGCCGATACCAGTGATGCCGTTAAAGCACATGGTGCGGATATGGGGATTGCATGGGACGGTGATTTTGATCGTTGTTTTTTGTTTGATGAGCAAGGTCAATTTATAGAAGGCTATTATATCGTAGGCTTGTTGGCGGATGCTTTTTTAAAGAAACAAGCAGGTGAAAAGATAATTTATGATCCTCGTTTGACATGGAATACCCAAGAAATTGTCGGGCAAGCGGGGGGAGATGCCATCATGTCAAAAACAGGTCATGCCTTTATTAAAGAGCGCATGCGCAAAGAAGATGCTATCTATGGTGGCGAAATGAGTGCCCATCATTACTTTAGAGACTTTTTTTACTGTGATAGTGGCATGATTCCTTGGTTATTGGTTGCAGAACTGCTTTGTGTGAGAAATAAACCATTATCATCAATGGTGGCTGAGCGCATTGCTAAATTCCCTTCTTCGGGTGAAATTAATAGCAAACTAGCAGATCCTAAAGCAGCAATAGAGCGAGTTCTTAATGCTTATAAAGCCGATGCTAAAAATATTGATATGACCGATGGCATTGGTGTTGAGTTTGATGACTGGCGATTTAATTTACGCACATCAAATACCGAGCCAGTCGTTAGGCTTAATGTAGAGTCACGTGCTGATGTCGCTTTAATGCAAGCCAGAACCGATGATTTGCTGAAATTATTACGGCTATAGGTAGATAGCTTCAATATAAGGTAAAATACACCGCATTATGTAGCCTTGATGTAATGAAATGAAATCAAGGTTTATCTATGATTCCTTGATTCCGCTTTACTGCATCAAGGCTACGATAAAAATACGCTGTTTTAAACATACAAAAAAGGTAAATAAGGTAAACAATGAAGAATTATAAAATCGCAGTGTTGGCGGGTGATGGAATCGGCCCAGAAATCACAAAGGAAGCACTTAAAGTTCTAAAACTGGTTGAAGAACGTAACGATGTGACATTTGAATTGCTACCTGCGTTATTTGGTGCATGCGCTTATTTTGCAACAGGTGATGCATTTCCTGAAGAAACAAAAGCGATTTGTGATGGCGCTGATGCGATTCTTAAAGGGCCAATTGGCTTGAGTCATGAAGAGTCTAAAAATATTCCTGTAGATAAGCAACCAGAGCGTGGTGCATTATTGCCTATGCGTCGCCGTTACAATACCTATGCAAATTTTCGTCCGGTATCTTTACCTAAAGAATTGGCACATTTCTCACCTTTAAAACCTGAAATTATTGGTGAGGGGATTGATCTTGTTATTGTTCGTGAGCTGGTTGGTGGGCTTTACTTCGGTGAAAAAGAAACTGGTGTTAATGATAAAGGTCAGCGTTATGTAAGAGAAACTTTAGAATATGATGAAGGTCAAATTCGTCAAATTCTGATTCAAGCATTTAAATTAGCAAGCAATAGAAAGAAAGTTTTACACAATATCCATAAAAGTAATGTTTTAAAATCCAGTGTGTTATGGAATGAAATATTAGAAGAAGTGGCTGTAGATTACCCGGAAGTTGAAGTGATCAATATTTTGGTTGATGCAGCGGCAACATTGTTATGTTTAAAGCCAACGCAATTTGACGTAATGGTGATGGAAAACATGTTTGGCGATATTTTAAGTGACCAGGGTGGTGGTATCTTAGGTTCTTTAGGCCTTATGCCTTCGGCTTGTATTGGTGATGATAAAGCGTATTACGAACCATCTCATGGCTCTGCACCTGATATTGCAGGTAAAAACATCGCTAACCCATATTCAATGATTGGTTCAGTGGCTATGATGTTAGAAAATAGCTGTGATATGGCTGATGAAGCGAAAAATGTATGGGCTGCTATGCAAGGTGTTTTTGGTGATGGCTACTCAACAGCAGATCTTTCTAAGCCAGGTTCAGGTGTTAAGATGATTGGTACAGAAGAGTTTGGTGATAAAGTTGTGGAAAAATTAAGAGCGATGCCAAAAGTTTAACTGGCCACTTACTTTTGTAAATTGATTAGAAGGGTGAAGCGAAAGCTTTGCCCTTTTTTTATAAAAACAATAAATGCATATTATGAACAGAATTAAAGCTCAATCAATAAAAGCAGAAGTAGCCAGTAACCTGGTTGAAGAGCTTCAGCATTATTTTGTTAAGCAATTAAATGAAATTGATACAAGGCAACAAGATAAGCAATCATTTGCTGCTATAGAATGGTTTAGAGATGAGGGTGTGCATGGTGGCGGTGTTCGATATGTGGCAACTAATCAGCAGTTGTTTAATCGAGCCTCAGTTAATGTGTCACAAGTCCAGTATGACGGTGATGCTAATAAAAGTCTTGCTTCAGCTACTGCCTTATCAACGATTATTCATCCTGAAAACCCCCATGCTCCTTCCGTCCACATGCATATAAGCTGGACAGAAATGAAGACTGGCCAGGGTTATTGGCGAATGATGGCAGACTTAAATCCTGCAATAGAAAATCAACAAGCAACCGCTCTATTTTCAGAAACTTTAAAAAATGTGGCTGATAAGCAATACCCGTTAGCAAAAGCACAGGGTGATAGGTATTTTTATATTCCAGCTCTAGAAAGACATCGAGGGGTGTCGCATTTTTATCTGGAACAATATAACAGCGGTGATGAACTGGCAGATATTAATCTGGCAAAAACATTAGGTAAGTCGGTAATTGATTGCTATGTCGAATTATTTAAGCAAGCCATTGCAAATAACCCTAATCCCTCGCTAGCTGATTATGATAAGCAAAAGGCTTACCATACACTGTACTTGTTTCAGGTGTTGACACTGGATAGAGGTACAACCTCTGGCTTGTTAGTGCATGATCAAAATGATCTGGGCATTATGGGAT
>DAOWHF010000335.1:0-15336 GCA_030641565.1 Methylomarinum sp. | reverse complement strand
TTTCGGTTTTCTATTGGCTGTTTTTTGCTGATAGCTGCGTTGCTGAAATAGTTGCGTAGCTTGCTATGCGCCTATTTCAGCACCTTGCTCTCAACAAAAATCAACTCAAGATAAAAGCCGAAAACTTAACCGCACGGAGTATAACCTTCATTGTTAAAACTTAAAGGTCGACTGTACATAAGTTAAAGTCGTATCATCTTTGCCTGCTTCATCCATCAAATCACCAGCAAAAACATGAGCCACACCCGATTCAAAATGCAAATTACCGGGTAATGCTTGCCAACGCAACCTTGCTTCTATTTGGGTACCAATATAAGAATCACTACCATTAATGCCGGCAGCAGTCCAAGCATCTGCTATTGATGCACGCCAAAAACCTCGTAAAGACATCATTGCTGATACCTGTTTTTGAGGCTTTAATGCTAATCGTATCCCCGGTGAACTGATATTACTACGCGCAAATGATCCGAAAATACTGGTAGGACCATAATCAAAACGACGACCACCATATAAGGTATCAAAGCGGTTATTTTTATTATCATTAGGGTCATCATCGCCACTGACATAATCATATTGCAATATTAAACGGGGAGACCATCTGCTATTAAAGCGATAACCTAACTCGGCATGATGCTTGTGTGAAAAATGGTCCAAGGTTTTAGTTGCTGTCTTGGATGCTTTGGATTCACCTAACTGGTAAGCGGTTTCTATTTGGTAATCAAAAGCATTAACAGCAGGTTTACGCCAAAACCGTAAACCATAGGTGTATATTTCTCGCTGCCGTGTTTGCCAATCGGGGGTATCTTTTTCATTTAATCCCAGCACAAAACCTTCGGCATGATCTCGTTCGCTAAACAGCGGTTGACTATAATACATTCCCCAAAACCGAACCTGCGTGTATTCACTATCAAAACGGGGATTATTATCCCTAATATCACCATCTACCAAACGACGCACAGGTAAAGTATAAAATGCCTGGAACTTTCGTCCCTCCACTTTCCATTGCCATTCTGCACCCGTAAAAGAATTAATAGTATTACGATAACGATTACGCGCCACTAATCGGCGACTGCCTGCATCAATTGTTAAGCGACCGGCACGTAATACACTGCGACTTCCTTCCTGCAAAAAATTATCCATCGGCAACTCAACATAAGCTTGCAATAACTCCAATGGATTAGCAATATTGTTTGTGAGTGCTTTACTCGAACTCGCTGTGCCCTGATCAGCCAATGCGATCCGAGAATCCATCATTTCAGCACCAAATCGAATAACATCTAAATCCACTTTCACATGCGCACGCGAGCGAAATACAATGGCCTGATCTCCCCCCGTTCCAGGCTGTCCATTAACCGTCTTACGAAATTGCTGATCTAAGGTTTCATAACGCGTTCGATGTTCGGCTGATAGCTGTAGCCAATCAGGCGCTCCTAATTCATCGCCCAGACGCCAAGGCATTTGCTCTGCCTCTACTACAGATATATTCATTAATAAAGCAGCCGCACAGCCTATTATTTTTGTTTTCATTGGAAACTGCACGATGACTATTCCTTCATCAATGATAAAAAAGACTTAGTGGAATAATGGTCAGGCTATTGCTTTATCTAGCTGAAATTGCCTGATGTTATTCCATCTAAATAAATAGCTTTTTATAGCTCTACCTCAACAGCTTCTGGTGAATATGATACATACATTCCCCGTCCGCCATCTTTCGCTTGATACATTGCTATATCCGCATTTTTTATTAATACTTCAGGCGAACAACCATGGTCTGGGTATATAGAAATACCAATACTGGCTCCAATCTCAACTTGTTGCTGCTCAATCATAAAAGCTGTAGTCAATTGCTGAATAATCTGTGTGGCAATACCTTGCACATCCATAAATGAAGCAATGTCACTTAAAATAACAGTGAATTCATCCCCACCCAAACGGGCAACCGTATCAGATTCTCTAATACAATCATTAAGACGCGCTGAAACCTGGACTAATAATTCATCTCCGACATTGTGCCCCAAGGTATCATTAACCTGTTTAAAGCGATCTAAATCTATAAACAATAAAGCGGCTTTCGTTTTATTTCGCTTCCCATACTCCAGCTCATGCTTCAACCTATCAGCAAACAACACTCTATTTGCTAACCCTGTCAAAAGGTCGTAATGAGCTAGTTTCTCTAATTGTTGTTCGTTATTTTTTTGTTGAGTAATGTCTTTAAAAATAGCAACGTAATTAGTCACTACATTATTAATATCCATAATTGAATTAATGGTTAACCAAGAAGGGAAAATTTCTCCATTTTTTCGGCGACCCCAGATTTCACCTTCCCAACACCCCTCATTATCCAGGCTTTTACACATAGTCTGATAAAAGCTAACATCATGTCTTTTAGAATGCGTAATCTTAGGGTCTGCTCCCATCACTTCCTCTAGACTGTATCCCATCACTCGCTCATAAGCTGAGTTAACATCAATAATACGTGAATTAGCATCGGTAACAATAATTGCTTCACTGGTATTTTCAAACACTTTACATTTCATTAGCATCGATTTTTCTGCATTAATACGCTCACTAATATCTCTGACGATACAACTAAAACAAATACCTTGATCAATAATCATGCAGCCAATAGAAAACTCCATAGAGAAGCTGAAACCTTTCTTATTTCGCCCCTCAATGGTCTGAGTCAGTGTATTTTTAGATAATGTGCCTTGTAAATTACCCAGCCATTGCTCATGGTATTGTTCACGAATCAATAATGTGACTGGCTTGCCTTGAAGCTCTTGTTCAGTAAAACCAAACAGTTTTTCGGCAGCAGGATTCAAAGAAATAATTAAGCCGTATTGGTCAATAGTCATTACTCCATCAACAATATGATTGAGAATAGATGACATCCGTTGTTCTTTTATCTCTAACTGCTGATAAGTAGACTGTAAATGGCTAGACATTTGATTAAACGCGAGTGCTGTTTGTGCTAACTCATCCAAGCCATTAATGTCCACCTGATAACCCATATCACCAGCAGCAAGGTGTTTACTTGCCCGGTTCAATTTTTTTAAATAGCCTGTTAAATACCAACCTAAAATATAGGAAAATAAAGCCGACAACATCAGCTCAGAGATAGCTAACGCTATAAATTTATTTTGTGCCTGCATCAATAGCAGATCGATCTCCTCATCACTAACCCCTAAGACTACTCGCCCAAACTGTTGTCCCATTTCGGCAATTTGACTTTCAACTAAAAAAGTATCTTCAGGGATATAAAAATCAAGCCAGCTATTTTGTTTTTTTAGCGTTGGAGCAGTTGAAACAAGCTGAGATTTTTCGATTAACAATCGGTTATCCACATCATAGATTTTGATAAAACGTATCTTTGAATGAGCTATTAACTCCAAAGCAAAACTATCTAACGTTGCCAAATTAGAGCTAATTAAAGGATCCTTCATTATCGCTACCATAATTCTTACTGTTGAGTTAGCCATTTCTTTTAAGGCATCTCGATTAGAATCTCGTAGAAAATTAAGGCTATTGAAAATCAGTATCATCAAAATGATAACCTCAATTAAAGCAATCCCTATAATTGTTTTGCTTCGAAAAGACACAATGACTAATGATTGACTGCCGAGTCTGACAGATAATTATCTAAATCATCTAAGTTCAGCTTTCTGATATCATCCCAATCTTTATCAAATGCTCTCTCAATGCCAGAAAAAGCTAAGCCTGCCAATAATTTTCGTCCTGCCTCAGTTTTATTTAGCCCGATAAAGCTCTCTCTAATCTGATTCATTGTGTTTTCCGGCAGATCAGTACGCGCAGCAAAAGCATGCGGTGTATAGGGGGCAGAAACCCAAAGTATTTTTAATTGCGAGAGAATTTTAGGGTTAATGCTTTTTATCGTTCTCATAATACCGCCCCCTGCAGGGTATATTTTTTTTGCTACATTAAAATAGACTGAGTCATGAGATGAAACATATTTTGCTTTAATATCAATTCCCTGACTTTTCATGTACCCTCTGGGTAAAATGCTGGCAGCAAAAGCTGCAGGTGAAGGAAATGCCAATGTTGTCCCTTGCAACTGTTTTATATCGTTAATATCACTATCCTTATGCACCACCACAATGCCTTTGATGTGTTTATTCATTTGTTTAGCAAATGCCTTATATCCCAGTTTCTGATGAAAAACCACATAATGATAGGGGCTCATATAAGCAAGGTCATATTCACCTTTAGACAGTCGCTGTTCAAAAACAGGAATATTGGTTGCTGTTTTAAATCGGATATCCAGCTCCGTCTCTTTACTGACATGCTGGAGAATAGGCACCCAAAGTTTGGCTAATTTACTTGCTGCCTGCTGTGGAACAACACCAAAATACAATGGCTTACCTTCCGCCATTAGCGATTGACTCATTATTAATAAAACCATCCACAACATTTTTTTAACATTTTTCATAACATAAGCCTTTTATTACATCCATTGCTTAGATCAAACTAAGCCATCCATTTAAAATTGATCGAGATAATACTTTTTTTAAGGAACCTCTGATTAAGTCTGGGCGAAGTAGATTATGTTCAGAATATTTAGATTCAAGGCAAAAATTGCACGTAATAGCAAGCTATTGCGAAGATTTTTAACGCGGAAGCTGGATATTCTGGGCATAAGATACAAGTTCATGACTTGATCAGAGATTCCTTAACTAGCGCTTAATTCCACTGATAAATTTAATCAGCCAATAAAGGTATTTAAATACAGGTAAAGGCTGAATCAATCACCTCAACCAATCCCATGGTTTTAAAATCATCTTGTTGATACTGTTTTAATGAACAAATGCGCTTGAATAGTTCAGCGGAGAAAGATTCACTGCTGTTTTCTGCTGTTAACAAGAAACTGCAGAATTGATTGTCTTTATAGTGTTCTGTTAGTACATAAGTAGCATCAACTCCCGGCACCAGATGATTAAACCTATTATGTGCAGCGTACAACAAAGACCCTTTTTCACCGCTTACCATAAGATAACCTTCTAACTTCTGATATGGTTCAGTCACAATAATTTTCTCCCCACCAGCCAAATCATAATGCAATGAAGAAGACTGATATTTGACGGACTTAACCTGCAGAAACCCCAGTAAAGATTGAGCCAAGGCTAGCCCATGATATTTGTAATCTATATGGTTAATTTCTATCTTTTTTACCTTACCTAAACGACCTTCTTGCAAAAAATCGCGAATGATTTTAAATTGCGGAAAATTCATATAATCTTCAGTGACAATGACATTGGCATATTGATGAAACAAATAGCTACTCACAATATTTTTAAGTCCGGCAAAAACAGGGGTATCAATAATAAGTATCTTGTTTTCAGTCTTTGTCAGTGCGCTTATTTTTCTAAGAATATCTGGGGCATTCTGCGGTGTAATTGAAACGACAATAATATCTACCTCTTCTAATGAACCGCTATCCAAATCTCTCAAAGCCTTCAATCCCCACTGACAGGCTACCGCATAAGCATGTTGATAATTACGGGAATAAATACCCGTAATTTGTAGAGGCCTATCTAAACAATGCAATGCCGGTAAAAAATTATGCTTAATTCGTTGACCCGAGCCAATAATTAAAACCTTAGCAGGGCATTGATCAGTGCTATGTAAAATACGATGACTTACCTGAACCCGGTTTTTTAAATAATATTTAAAACAATCAAACCAAGAGAGCTTTATTTTAGAGTTGGGTTTAATGGGTAAACACTGAACCAAAGTATTTGAATTATTTAGTGTCATGATACCCCCCCTCTTGTTGACCGCCAAGCCACTGAAAATGAATATCAGAGGTCTTATTTAAGCTATTTTTTACTGTCAAAAACTCAGGCAGATGGATTCTGCCATTAGCTAAACGATTATTTTGAAAAGACAGCTTTAAAACACGTCGCCTAGAAGATGAGTGATTAGCCGTTGCGCGATGTAAAAAGGTTCTATCAAATAAAAAATTCGTTCCACTGTCTCCCTACACTTTGATGGAAGGTGAATGGTTTTTTAACGACCGAAAAGAAGATAAAGGCGCGATTTCGAAAGGGCCGTTTTTTATATCAACATCACTAAGATAAACAAAAAAACTGAAGTGATGCACTTCACCTTGCTCTGCTGCGTACAAACATTCAGCATCACGATGCCAGCCATCAAGCTGATTATTCGCATAAATATGAGGTTTGGACTGATTGCTATCTATCTCATACACATGACAATGATAAAGCACAGCATCATGCATCAGCCCTTTAATTAGATCCTTTAGGTTTTGGTTAAATATGCTATCCAAAAGCCCTAGTTTTTGCAGTTGATCAGCTCTAATATAAGGTCTGTGGCTAGATTTATTACTTAAAAACCAAGGATCAAGCATCTGGTTCCATTGTTCAATACACTGCTTTGTATACAAAGGCGATAACATCGCCACCCCATATTGAGTTAGCGACTCAAAAACTGAATTTGGCTGTATTGCTGTTTGCATAAACCACTCATTTATCAAAAATGTAATTTAAAATAATTTAAAACCTATTGCTCACAAGCTACAAGCAAATTAAATGCCAACAGTAATTTGATTAATACACATCTTCCAAAACCCGCAAGAAACGGATAAATAAACTAAAACATCATTAACATGGCTATAAACAACAAAATATATTGGTTCAATAAATTCCCTTTTTGCAAATAATCATATTTGCAAAATGCAAATAATTTGCATTCCAAAGATTCGTTCAACGTTCTATTTAAGGAACCTCTGATTAAGTCTGGACGAAGTAGATTATGTTCAGAATATTCAGATTCAAGGCAAAAATTGCACGTAATAGCAGGCTATTACGAAGATTTTTAACGCGGAAGCTGGATATTCTGAGCATGAGCTACGAGTTCATGACTTGATCAGAGGTTCCCTAGAGTACTTCTATGTAGATCCAATATAAATATGGCATTAAAAATGCTAGCTTGATGATTAAACACAGGAGAATACTATGAAAAACATCAGATCAACAAAATACGCCAGCAAAATACACATCTATTTAATCATCATTCCTTTATTAATTATGATTGTCTCGCTTATAACGATTAAACCAGACAGACATTTTTATAGTAAAAGTGATTATCATTTTAATTTAATCAATAATGCTAAAAACACTCATATTTCAGCCGAAAAAAAAGCAAATATTATTGCTTTTAAAGAGTCATTTTAAAAAAATAACTCCCTCATCCCCTTATATTGACAGCACTTAACCTAAGGAACCTGTTATCAAGTCATGAACTCGTATCTTACGCCCACATACTAGCCCCAACAAGACAACATCACTTCCAGGATCTCTATTCTGGATTAAAAGACTTTAAATTCCTGCTTAAAGCACACCCAAATAATAGTTTAAGCATAAGTGTCATTCTATAAATTGCAAATGTAGATTTGTATTTTGCAACATAACAGCAGCCCTAGCTAATAAGAACCCAGCCATCCCCCACCTAAAAACACGGCATAGATAATGCTGCCTTCATTTTAAAAGGAATAATTTTTTTAATAACCCCCCTTAAAAATATGTTTAAATTAATCAATACTGAATCTGACTTTAGCTCGCGCGCTCTGCTGCAAGAACCAGCAAGTCCATCCATTATCCAACGAAAACCCAAAGGGTTCGACAGATACATATCTAAGCAGAAACCCAATCGATTAGAAGAAAATGATCCTGCTGATATTAAGCAACCCAATCTGTCTAATCATACTGACAATAATAACCAGCAAATATCAATTACTAAGTACCATAAAAAAAACACCATTACTGACGCCTCATCACTAAAACGGGCGATAGACCAGCAAAAAAGCTTCTACATTGATACAGCGATACAAACCCTTCAGCTAGGCGAGATTATGCTTCATGAAAACTTAATCTCTCAATCCCAGCTACAACAAGCGCTAGATATACAGAAAAATAACCAACACTATCTTATAGGTAAAATACTGAAGGAAATGGGATTAGTTAGTGCTGAAATAATACAACTGCTTCTGGCAAAGCAAACAGGTATGCCCTTTATTAACCTCGATAAATTTAAAATCGCCAAGGAATTACGCAATGAAATTCCCTTTGACATAGCCTTCAAACATTTGATGATTCCATTATTTGTTTATCATGACAGACTCGTTGTTGCTATGTCTAACATCAACAATGATGAAGCACATAGTGTACTCAAGTTCATCTCACCTTATAGTATCGATATAGCGATTACTTCAGAAACAGGCATAAAAACAAAAATAGCTACTATTTATGGTAAGGAAAAAATTCATTACCAGGAGATTGTTCAGCAAGCAGAAGCTGAACTGGACATTGTTCAACCCAATCAGGAAAACACTCATCTTGAGATCAATGACGCCGAAAGATTAAGCCAGGAAAAACCTGTTGTACGCATGGTCAATGCAATGATTATTGATGCCATCAATAAAGGGGCTTCTGATATACACATCCGTCCACAAGATAAATCGATAGAATTATTATTTCGTCTCGACGGCTCAATGCTCAAGGTACGTAACTTAAATAAAAACATGCTGCCAGCCATTGTCAGTCGTATCAAAGTCATATCAGGTATGGATATTTCTGAACACCGCCTACCGCAAGATGGGCACGCCCGCGTTACCCATAAGGGACAAAATATAGACCTAAGAATATCCATTATTCCACTTGTCACGGGTGAGAGTGTCGTGCTTCGTCTATTTAACAATCAAACAGGCATTAAACCCTTCACAAAACTAGGTTTTAATAAAAAAGATCAAGAATCACTCCATAATGCATTACATAACAGTTACGGCATGATATTGGTCACTGGCCCTACAGGGTCAGGAAAATCCACTACGCTGTATTCAGCGCTTAATGAAATTAGTCAGCGAAACCTTAATATCATCACCGTAGAAGACCCTGTTGAATACCATATCCCAGGTATCGAACAAATTCAGGCTAAACCCAGTATTAATTTTACCTTTGCTAAAGCCCTAAAAAATATACTCCGCCATGACCCTGATGTCATTATGCTGGGTGAAATCAGAGATCAGGAAACAGGACAAATTGCGGTTGATAGCTCACTCACAGGACATTTAGTGCTAAGTACACTTCATACCAATAATGCCGCTTCAACGGTAACCCGTTTAGTGGAAATGGGCATTAAGCCCTATGCAGTAAGCTCCACCCTGCTTGCGGTCATTTCTCAGCAGTTAGTTAAGTCTAATTGTCCCCATTGCCTTAAAAAAGAAGACATAGACCCTATAAGCTATAAAGCTCTTAACATGACTAAAAACGAGACATTTTACAAGGGTAAAGGCTGTGACCACTGTAATTACACAGGCTATCACGGGCGAATCGCTATTTTTGAATTATTGAATATAACGCATGCGATTCAGCTTGCTATTATGCAGGTTAAATCAACGGAAGAAATTAAGGCTATTGCCATCAGTGAAGGAATGACCACACTCACCGAAAATGCCATTAATATGGCAAAACAAGGTAAAACATCACTCGCCGAAGTCTACCGAATAGTTCAGATCAAGAACTAAGGAATGTTCTCAATTAAACCAAAAATGATACCAATGATCAAAAAGACGTAGGTAAATCTCTCCAAGATTAACCTGCTCTAGCAGTCTATAAAACCGCTTCGACAAACCGCCGAATTTGTTGTTGAACTTTAAACATAATTGAGCTCCCCCTCCCCCTAAGCCATCCATTTAAAATGGATCGAGATAATACTTTTTTAAACTAGCGATTAACTCCACTGAAAAATTTAATCAGCCAATAAAGGTATTAAAATCATGGTGATAAACCACAAAATATATTGCTTCAATAAATTCCCTTTTTGCAAATAAGCCTATTGGCAAAATGCAAACAATTTGCATTCCAAAGATCCGTTCAACGTTCCTTAAACAACTCTCCCTCGATATATTTCATTTAGACAGAGTGGCATTAAAAATGCTGAGTCATATCATGTTAGTAATTACTTATGATGCCTTAACAAAACACAGGGGGAAAACCATGAAATACAAACGACTCATACATAATGAAAGCTCTACACCAGGGTGGGAAAAGATTAAATATGTTTTTTTTCTGTTAACAATAGGGCAGCACGTAATAGCAGGCTATTGCGAAGGTTTTTAACGCAGAAGCTGGATATTCTGGGTATAAGGTACGAGTTCATGACTTAATCAGAGGCTCCTTAAGCATTGATTTATAAACCCACATCCAATTTATCACGATGGCTATTAAAAGGCTGTTTCAATGCGATCCCTAGTACCACCAACGCCGGCCAATACAAATATGCCAAAATTTCCAGGTTTTCCCCAAAGGTATAAAGGAACAAAATCAAAATAATGCTGACCCCAACTCGGCAAACCTGATTTTGCTGGGCTTTTATGACTAAATCGATAAAACTGTATGCCATTGCTATTGCTAAGGCAATAAAACCAACCACACCTTTAACAAATAACAAGCCATACCAGGTATGATGAGAACCAATCATCATATATTCAACTAAGTGCGGACCTTTCTCAACAATACCATGTCCCCAAACCGGTGCTTCGCTTTCCCAGCGGTCTTTCGCAATACGTCCTAAAGCCCCTCTAACCCGGCTGGAGTCAGCTCTGGCGGACTTAAATGTCTGATTCAAATCATCTAACAATTGCAGAATATGCGGGGCATTAATGCCTGCGACCACTGAAGTCACCCCAAATAAACTTAACACCGATATTTTGGTTAGCCGTGCCAAGGCCCAACTGGTGACACTGACAACAGCAATACAGACTAATGCCAGACGCGATTTAGAGACTAAACACATCAATACACTGCCAATGATGCCAAAATAAAACCAGCGGCTTCCTTTTAATTGTAAGGCAAAAATAAAGTAAAAATTAGCCACAAAACCTAAAGCAGGCCCCCAAGGCGTAAATAACCGCCAACGCGGTGTTCCGTCGGGGTTTATACCGTATAGAGTAACAGTAAAGTATTCAGGACCGGGACCTCCAACCAATTTTAATGGCGAGACGTATAGATCCTTAGGTAAGCCGACTAAATAAGCAATAATTAAAAACGGCATAATGATTAAAGTCTGCAAACACACCATTGCCGTTGCTTTGTAAATCAACTCTGCCCGTATCGGTAAACAACCAATTAAAGGGAATATGGCAATTAATGCCCAGCCCTTTGCCCAACCAATACTGGATTTAATAGTTTTCCCTAATCCTAACTCAAAATCGATATGCCCGACTAATAATGCAAATTCCATCACCAACATGGCAACAACCCAGACCCAAACCCCCATGGGAATTATAATTCTGTCACAAATCGGTGTTAGTTCAGTTTGATGCCATAATTTAATGCATAAATGAAACAACAGCACCCAAGCAATAACAGGCGCTAGAATATAAAGCGCGCCAAACAGATAAAACAGATAAGTTCGGGTAATTGAGTACCAGATTACTCGCTCAGCAAAATTTTGTGGAGCCAAGGTTTGCGTGTCCATAAAATAAGTATTCCAAACAAACTAATCGATGTGGCTGCACCCGCCCCCATAAATACATACAGTGGGTTTGGCGTTGTTGGTTTTTTAGGTAGACTGGGGGAAGTTAACATTTGTATTAGCGGATAAGATGCATAGACATCTGACTTACCGGTATCAATACGCGCCAATGCAGAGCTAAATACTGCTTCGGCAATCTGATGATCTCGTTTTAAATCATCTAAGGTCGCAGCTGATTTTGTATCATTGTTCAGGCGCTCTCTCATTGAAATAATCTGCTTATCTAACTGAACAATTTTTTTCTTAAGCCCCTGACTTTCAGCATCCAGCATAATTAATCGTTCTAACAGTGCACCTCGGGTTTTATCTGGAGACAGCATTAATCGAAGCAATGTCTTTGTATCTCTTTTACCCACTAACTTCTGTACCCTATTTTCCAGTTTATGTTTTGCAGCCAACCAAGTATCACGCGTTTTAACGACTTCGGGATGGTTTACACCCATTTTTAAAATCTGACGCGCCAACATGGCATCTGCTTGTGCATAATGCAAACTATTTTCCTGAAAAACCAAATCAGTTTGTAACATCAAAGCGGCGGCAGCTTGCTCTGCATTAAGACGAAGAATATTGACCATTCTTTCGTGCTCTCCCTGTAAACCTGATTGTTCAACTTTCAAGCCGACCAATTGCAATTTCTTTTCTCCTAAAGCGGTACTTAATTGATTAAATTGTGCAACAGCAACCATTTCCGATTCTGCTTGATAGGCCAATAAGGAGTCTCGCGTTTGTTTTAATTTCTCACGCCCTCCAGTCAACATTGCTTTTACACTCTGTTCTCGGCGTTGAATTTCATCATTACGCAACTGCGTTAGCGTGGTTTCTAATGCATCATATAAAGCATAAGATTTTTGTTGTGCCTGCTCTGCACTTCCGCCTTTAACTTCAAAAAAAATCAACGAAGTCTGATCGACCAGTTTAATACGAGGCTTGCCAAAGCTCTTAACATCCATAGCCATTGTTTCTGCCGCTTGTTCTAACACAACTTGACTAGCAGCGATGGATTTATAGTTTACTTTAGGACTGATTGAATTACTGCCGTATGCTGAGCGAGATGAGGTGGTAGCTTGACCTATATTTTCTAAATTAACAGAGGTATTAACCCCTGTTCCAGGTAAAATCAATGACCATTTACTAGTGTAAACAGGTTTGGCAAATTTAAGATAAGTAAGCGAAGGGGTCCAAATTAATATGAGCATTAGAGTAAAAACCAAACTGTAACGTAACCCTCGTCCTTGATCCCCTGGAGTCCATAATAAAACGCGTCGCCAAAGAGTTAATTGTTCAATCTTTGTTTCATCACTCATAAAAAGAATAGTAGTTTCACGATAGCAACGGGATCTAGTATATCACCTAAAAACTTTGCGACTTCACGAACATTGGTGGCATCCGAGTCAAAACAAGCCAATCCATCATCTGGCATAAGATAAGGGTTACCCTCAAGATTAGTCACATTTTCCAGCATTTCATCTAACTCAAACACCTTAACTTGAGACTCCCCAGTCAATAGATTTTTACTACTATGTAAAATCTTACGTGAACTGTTAACCCAAGAGCCTCCCATACAATTAGCTGCCACAGCACCTTCCAACAATCGAGTGCCATAAGGCAAAGCACTGGATGATTTAGAAACAGCCGCCTGAGCATTACCTGTAACAGGTTGACTTAAATTAGACATAAATATATGAAAACCCGGTGGTGTAATTTGTGAAGGTCTTATTAACTCAACTTGAATTTTACCAACTGATGGAATAACCAGTCGATCACCCTCAATCAATGGAATATCTTTCACAGGAAAACCGCTGAACATACCACTAACATCAACAATAATTCTACGTCCTTGTCGAATAATATTAATACGCGTTAAATCAGAATCGGGTCTTATCCCACCCGCGCCTTTTAAGCCAGCGGTTAAATAACGGTTTACAGGATTATCTCCGCTTTCCTGTGTTTGTTGATAGGTTTTTTGTACCGCTAATTTATCATTGAGTAACACTCGACCAGGCTTAAATACCGCCCCTTGAACAAAGACCTGTATTTTGGTCCAATGTAAAATATTAATACTGACACCGTTAAACCCTGGCTGATACATTTTCTGTTTTACCAATGTATTAATGAGTTCTTTTTGAGCCAGCATCACACTAAGGCCTGCGACTTTTACTGCATCTAAATAGGGGATATGCAAGCTGCCATCCACACTCACTTCAAACACACCACTGAATGCTTCACCCTCTTCTACCCGTATTCTCACTCTATCACCAGCCGATAAAGGTAATTCTGAAACCTCTCTATATTCCCATTGTTCTTCAGGCAATGATAAATCACTGGCTTGTTGTTGAAATTTCGCTATTTGTTCTTCGACAGGAAACTGGCTACATGCAGCGCTCAACAGAAAAACACTAACCAAGATAATTAACTTAAATAGTGACTTTGTGACATGACTTGCAGACAATACACTGACACAGTATGACGATATAACAATGTTAGACACTAAAGTTTTCATGATCTTAAATAAGCTCTATATCAAAAAAATGCTCTGTTCTAGTCAATTCAAAAAAAGTTAATAAGGCGATAGTAACGCCAACCAGTCTTAATTTTACCCCCTGCTCTTCAGCATTCTGCTGACAATATATTAATATTGATAAATCTTCCGTTGTCATTGAGTCAATCCCTGAAAGTTCAATACTAAGATGGTGCATCAAAGCCGCTTTATTAAGAATAACAGCATTCATTATCTGTTTAAATTGCTGTCTATTTAGGGTTTGATCATTTAATCTAAACATAATGTTTTGCGTTTTAACCATAGACATAATAAATCTCCTAACGGTGTAAGTATTTTCCTACAACTAAAGCAACAAACCTGCCAACCAGAAAAACCAACAAAATCATGTAGATATAAAAACACCAGCAGAATTCGTCTACTTATTTTTGCAAATTGCACAGCAATATGCAGATTGCAAAAACACGGATAGAATTAAAAGCTCAATATTCTAAGGACCCGATCATGACTCAATATACTGGTGACCCATTCAGCGATAACATTATTCATGAGATTCCAATAGAAGTACGGGATAGTTTTAGCCCCACACAGATGAATGCATTGATTGATGCATTACGTAAAGAACGTCTTAATGCCAAGCATTTGATTGATGCACGATTTACCATACCGTTATTTTTTACACGCTATTATGCTGTGTTTCTTTTAGGTAGAGATCTCAGGGCGCACAAGAAACAAACATTAGTTGACCGGAGAAGTAAAGGCAGCCTATTCAGTAAAATGACATTGATTACATTGTTAATTGTAAACGGTAGTATTGTTTTGTTATTACTCTCTTTCTTTGCTGCCTATCTTGCCAAATCAATGCTTGGTATTGATCTATTTCCAGATATGCATTTATGGGATTTTTTAATCAAATAAAAAAAACTGCGAGTGCTTAGACAAGTAATACCAATCCCAATAAATACTCACTCTAATCGGTTACTAAAAAAACAGGTAAAGAAAAACATTGATCGTAGCCCGTATGGGAGCGTCGCGTAATACGGGAATAAACGTGCAATTCATCCTGTATTCCGCAATACTCCATACAGGCATATCACTTTTTTGATATAAAATATATTGGGATTGGTACAAGTACCCGCCCCCCCTTTTTTTGCCTTTTCTGCTTATTAAAGCCTTAAGTCTCTTCGGCATAATTTAAGAATATGCCGTAAAATGCTGCTTTTACTCTAACTAAGTAACAACTGAACGATTGGATACTTGCTTACATG